>JARIGV010000003.1 GCA_029288615.1 Candidatus Tayloriibacteriota bacterium | reverse complement strand
GGCGGCCGGGCAGTTTTCGTTTTTAGTTTTAATATATAAAACACTCACGCCTCTGGAAATCGGGGGATTTCCAGAGGCGTGTGAAGTTGCGAGATAATTTCTAGAACGTGTACGACCACTCGACAGCGATGGGGAATGTCTGACGTTCACCAAGGATGACGGTGGGATTTTCTGGTGAGGTCTCGCGAACCATGGCGCGCAGAGCGCGGTTGTCGCGTTCGAGTTGCTCGAATTGAGCTGCCCGTTGTTTCTCCTGTTCGAGACGGCGACTCTCAGTGTTTTGATATTTGCCGAGCCCACCGATAATTATCGACGGGACCGCGAAAACCAAGAGTAGGATTAGTTTCATGGGATTCCTTTCAATCCGCCGCTCGATTGCTGTGGTTTAGGTTTTTTTGAGCTGCGGATACAAGGATTTTTATAAAAAAAGTCTTTATATCCGCAGCCGAGTTCTAGTTGTTCTCTCGAAGAACCTTTGAGAATAAATGGTACCACTTTTGACACAAAATGTCAATTATAGAAAAATGGCTTTGCACAAGGTTTTCCTATAGAATAGGTGAATAACTTTTAACAAATTCTCGGAATGAAAAAAGCGCACAAATATATCTTCGTTATCGGTGGTGTGATGTCTGGAGTGGGAAAAGGAGTGACGACATCATCACTCGGAATGCTTCTTCAGCAGCGAGGATTTCGAGTCAACATCGTCAAAATCGATCCATATCTCAATGTTGATGCAGGAACGATGAATCCAACAGAACACGGAGAAGTATTTGTACTCGATTCAGGACTTGAGACAGATCAGGATATGGGAAACTATGAACGTTTTCTTGATCGTGATATTTCTTCGCGCTGTTATATGACATCAGGAATGGTCTACAAAACTGTGATCGACCGCGAGCGAGCGCTTGGCTACGGTGGACAGACAGTAGAAGCTATTCCAGATATTCGCAATGAAATTATTGATCGACTTGAAACTGCGGCAGACAAAGCAAACTCAGATGTGTCAGTGATTGAGATTGGAGGAACGGTGGGTGATTATCAGAACATTATGTTCATCGAAGCTGCTCGTGTTCTCAAAATTCAAAAACCAGACGACGTGCTTTTTATCATGGTGTCGTATCTTCCGGTTCCAGGAAAACTTGGTGAGATGAAATCAAAGCCGACACAGAATGCTATTCGTCAGCTCAATTCTTATGGCGTAAATACTGATATTCTCATCGCACGTTCTGAAGTGCCAATGGATGCAAAGCGAAAAGAAAAAATTGCTGTGTCATGTTCAGTGCGTGCTGATCATGTTATTTCTGCACCTGATGTTGCAAGTATTTATGATATTCCACTCAACTTTGAAAAAGATAAACTTTCAGAACTCGTCTTGAAGCTGCTTGGAATGAAGAAAACTCAGATCAATCTTACAAAGTGGAAAAGTTTTGCAGAGAAAGTAAAAAATACAAATAAAGAAGTAAATATCGCTGTTGTTGGAAAATATTTTGATAGCGGCGACTTCGTTCTTTCGGATGCATATCTTTCAGTCATTGAAGCCCTCAAAGTATCTGCATATCACGAAGGTTTCAAACCTCGCTTTACATGGCTTTCGTCAAAAGATTTTGAGAAAGATGCTGAAAAACTTAAAGATCTTAAATCATTCGACGGTATCGTTGTGCCGGGAGGTTTCGGTGAAAAGGGAATCGAAGGAAAACTCGCTGTGATCAAATTCGCTCGTGAGAATAAGATTCCATACTTTGGACTTTGCTACGGTATGCAGCTTCTTGTTATCGAATATGCTCGCAATGTTCTTGGGTGGAAAGATGCAACAACATCTGAAATCACAGAGAAATCAAAACATCTTGTGATCGATATTATGCCAGATCAGAAGGTGAAGCTTCAAAATAAAGACTTTGGTGGCTCAATGCGACTTGGTGCGTATCCTGCAAAACTAAAATCTGGAACGATTGCTCGAAAAGCATACGGAGCCGATGAAGTATATGAAAGACATCGACATCGCTATGAAGTTTCAGGTGAATATATAAAAGATATTGAAAACGCCGGGCTCATCTTTTCAGGAACTTCACCAGATGGCCGCCTTATGGAAATTGCAGAACTTTCACAAAAAGAGCATCCATTTTTCCTTGGTACACAATTCCATCCAGAATTTAAAGCGCGTCCACTTTCTCCACATCCACTTTTTTCTGCTTTCATCCAAGCCTCTACGAGAAATAAATAATCTCAAAAATATTTAGTATGGCGAATTCAATTCGCATTGGCACAGGAGTGTTGCTTAAAAAAGAGAATTCGATTCTTCTGTTTAAATATGCCGCCGATAAAATGTGGCGCATGCCTGGCGGAAAGCTTGAGGCAGATGAAACTCTTTTTGAATGTATACAAAGAGAAACATTTGAAGAAACAGGCATAGAAATTCATAGTGCGAAAATAGTTTTGGTCTCAGATCCCATTGAAGGGTTCGTGACAATTGGCTACGCAAGTGAGGATTTTTCAGGCAAACCTGAAATAAAAGAAAATGAGAAATTTAGCGATATGAAATGGTTTGATATAAACGATCTTCCAAAAAATATCTTTGAACCATCACGGCTTCTTTTTGAAAATTGGAAGAAAGGAGTTTCTTTGTAAATTTGAGTAATAAAAATTCCGCCTTAATAAATTTGGGCGGATTATTTTTTTTCGAAGACTGGAAACAGACAGTTGCCAGCAAGAAATGGGCAATTCACAGCAATGCAGATTTTACCTAAGCCTTTGAGAGCTTCTGTGCATTCACCTGCCCTGATTTTCTCCATATTTACCCGACGTACCGCGATGTATTCAGCCCCTAAGAGCTTATTCACATAGGGGAGCACATGCTCGAGAAAGGCAGCAAGTGTCACTTCATATGAAGGACATTTACATGTGGTTTCGGCCGGAGGAATGATATTTTCACCCATCCGGCTCATCCACTCCACCTCCTCTTCGGTGAAGAAAAGGAGAAGCATCGGCTGCGTCTCCATTTGTTTGAAATGCAGAAGAAGGGTCTCGAAAAGTACTTCAGCGAATTGTTTCGAATTACGCGTCGGTAAGCCGGATTTCTGTACTGCGAAAATCGTCGGTGTTTTGCCCACGAAATGAAGGCTTGATGTGATCATATAAGGGAACGGTTTGGTACCATACTACACGTGTAGTATGTTTGTGCAATATCTGACCCTTTGATTTTTTCTTCAAAACACGCTATCTTTACCTAACATTTTATTTATTGCGGGTTCGTCTAATGGTAGGACACTTGCCTCTGGAGCAAGGTATTGGGGTTCGAGTCCCTGACCCGCAGCAGTTAGCGACAAACCGGCCTTGTGCCGGTTTTTGCTTTACTGCTGCGGGTAGGAAAGTGTGGGACACTTTCCGTCAGTGACTCGATATCCGATTGAGCAGATTTTTGAGTTTGTATTCAAACGATAAAAATCTCCAATCGGGATACTGATCCTGTAAGGATCAAGATTCCCTGATCTCTGTCCTAATTTACCAATGCAGATATTTCCTATAAAATGTTTTTATGGATACACTTTTTATTTTCGGAGCAAAATATCTTTTTCTTTTTTCGCCATTAGTAGCTGGAATCTTCTTTTTAAAACAAGCACGCCGTACACAAATAAATATGATTATTCTTGCGTTAGCAGCAGTTCCGTTGACCTATGTTATTGTCTTCATTTTGAATCATGTCTACTTTGACCCGCGTCCATTTGTAGAAGGGCATTTTACTCCGCTTGTCCCACATGATTCGGATAATGGTTTTCCATCGGATCATACAGTTCTTACGACATTGATTGCTTCAATTGTGTGGTTTTTTAATCGCAGAGTAAGTCTTTGTTTATTTGTGATTGCAGCGCTTGTTGCTATTTCGCGCGTGTCCGCAGGTATACATCACCCAATTGATGTTATTGGCGGCGCACTTATATCTATCATCATGACAACAATTGGTTATTTTCTCGTCAGAAAATACACACATGAGCGAACTTCTTAAAAGAAAATATGTTGATATTGCATTTAAGGTCGGTGTTGTCCTAAAAATACTCAATTCTATCGTTGAAATAGTTGGCAGTTTTTTGATTCTTATTGTCACGCAAGCTGAGGTTGTGCATCTGGTCGGCTTATTGACTCAAGAAGAGCTTTCAGAAGACCCGAAAGATTTCCTTGCTAATTACCTTGTAAAATCAGCAGAGCATTTTTCAATAAGCGCACAGACCTTTGCTTCGCTTTATCTTTTGAGTCATGGAATCATAAAATTTTTTCTTATGATTGGTCTTCTAAAAAAGAAATTATGGGTATATCCTGTAACGCTTATTTTCTTTTTCTTCTTTATTATTTATCAATTTTATCGATATACAATTACGTACTCACCAATTCTAATTTTTCTGAGTGTCTTTGACTTTATTGTTATGTGGCTTGTGTGGAGAGAATACCGATATTTGAAGAGCTAATAATGTTCCAACCACATCCTATACCCGCAGCAATTTTGTTTTAAGTGGTATATAATTTCGACATGAATACACCTGAAAAAGGTTTCGATTTTGCACCAAAATTTGAAACACAGAGCGATCGGTACGACATGATGTTTGTGTCACTTTTGGGGAAAAGTAAGAGTGAAGTTTTTGATTTTCTTAGATCACAAGATGCTAACTCTGATATAAATTTGCTTTTTGAAAGAGCTGATAAGTTTCAGCTTATGTTAGTACTTAACGAAAATACTGAAGAGTTGGTAAAAAACTTGAAGGATTTTCTTCTTGTAGACGAATCAGTGACTGGTGAACAAATTTTCGAGCTTCTTTCATGGATTAAAGAATTTCAGGAATCTGAATCAGAGCAAGCGCTTCAGAAAGAGTTTTCGACTGTTGATGATATAACGTCTGAACGACTACATGAATTCTCAGATGATGGGGCTATAGAGAGTACTCTTCGACAGGTTTTAATGGGAAACAAAATTGAATGGGAGGGTATTAAAGATGCTGATAAGATGCTAAGTCTGCTTGCACTAATAAGCGAGACGCTGTGGGCTTTCAACCAAGATGGAAGAATTCCTGAACCTGTCTTTTCTTTAGTTGAAAGTGAAGGTGTGAGCTCTGATATATTGGCAGAGAATTTGAACAGAGCGATGCCTATGCTGAGAGAACACTATAAAGTACTTTGTGCAAAAGAAGTCGATACTCTCATTAAAAATGAGATTGATCCAAGTTTCAAAGCTTTTCTTCACTCTCTAAAAGATATACATATAGAAGATTTGGAAAAACAGGATTTATCGGAAATAGATTTTGTTGCCTGGAACAAGCAAGCTCATCGTGTGTCGCTGTGGTTGTCGAGTTTGGGAGAAAAACCTACACAAGAAGATTTTGCGATGGTGGCACAAGTTTTTGATGATAATTTGGATGGAGTTGATATTACAGAAATAAAAAAATACAACGCGAAGCTTAATAGATTGGAAGGCATCATATTTAATGCAAGACCTCTATGAAAATAACTTACACAATAATTCCAAAAGGTCAGTATTTTATTGGTGATCCATGTCATGTTTTCAGTGATGATGTTTGGTCAAAGATTTTAAGGCAGAATACTCACAATGATATTGTCTTTAAGATTGATGATAAAAAATTTGTGATGTGCGACATTGGTGGTGATGGAGATATACAAGACAGTACATCACATGTTTACTCGATAGACTCTGGATCATTGGGAATCGTCCCTCTTGATGTCCTTGATCTTGCCCTTCTAGAAAAAACAAAACATCTTGGAAAGGTGGTAACCTTTGAAAAAACAACCGAGGTAAAGTTCATGTCAGAAGAGTTTGTACAGTTCGGAGATCTATTTTTTGATTTGATGCCTATGGATTTTGATTATGAAATGGAAATAGAGAAACGTAAATTTTGGGAGAGTTGGTCTTATGAATCCAAATAAATCCCAACAGCTCTTGTTCCTCCTTGCCTGTTGAGTGTATCTTTGTGTAAAATTAAAGGCATAATAAATATATGAATAAAGCAAAAATAATTGGAGGGGTAGTAGCTATTATTGTAATCGCAGGGTTGGTATGGTTTTTTACAGCTCATAAAAATGCTGCAGCGCCAGAGCAGATTTTGAGTTCAAATGCTGGATCAAAACTAGCTCCGACAGACCTTATCGCAACTTTCTATGATCAGTGGCTTTCAGCGGTACAGAATCCGGCAACTGCAAATCCAAACACAGCAACTCTTGCAAAGTCATCAGTATTAAGCAGCTCACTTCAGGCAAAGATTGCAAATGCAGAAAACGATCCTAAGAAAACAGTAGACCCAGTTCTTTGTCAGAGCACTGTACCTGCTGGTATTTCAACGCGAACTGTCTACACTCTTCCAGACTCGACAGAAATCCTTGTGACATCAAAAGACAAGAAGGTGACGAACCAGGCGATTGTTACACTCAAGAAATCTGATAATGGATGGTTCATCGATAATATTGATTGTACTCTCGGAGAATATGCTCCTGTAAAAGAATTTAGCTTCGACAATCCAGGATTTCTTCTCAAAACGTCAGTCCCAAAACCATACAATCCAAAGAATTGGCACTTGGTATTCGAAGAAAACGGACAGAAAGGTCATGTTGTACCGCTCTTCTTTGATGCAAAAAGTCAGTGTACTGATCTAAATGGAAACACAGCTACATGTTCTCCAGATAAATTTACGGAAGCAACAAAGGTGTCTGTTCAGGGACAAATGTCAGAAACTGGTGTGAATGTGGTAAAAATGGAATTTGTGAAGTAATTATCTTAAGAAAAGAACGTCAAAAAAGCATCGATTACGATGCTTTTTTGTTATAATAAAATCCATGAGAAAACTAATTATGTGGAATGTTATCACTCTCGACGGATATTTCCAAGGAGAGAAAGATTGGGATCTAAGCTTTCATCAGCTTGTCTGGGGAGAAGAGCTCGAGAAGATAGTTCTCGAACAGCTAGGGTCCGCGGATATGCTCGTCTTTGGCGAAACGACATATAAGGGTATGGAAGAGTATTGGTCAAAGGGTGAAGGAAAAAATGATGAAGGGGAAACAACGGGATATATGAATAATCTTCCAAAAATTGTATGCTCTCGGACACTTGAAAAAGCGGAGTGGAATAATACGACAATTGTCCGAGATGCAGTCGCTGAAATATCAAAACTAAAACAAGAAGGTAACGGTAATATGTTCGTCTTCGGAAGCAGCATTTTGTCAGAGTCACTTATAAATGCAAACCTCTTCGATGAGTACAGATTGGCAATCGCTCCGGTGCTTCTTGGAAAAGGCAGACTTCTTTTCAATTCTGGTTTGAATTATCAGAAACTCAATTTACTTGAAGCAAAACAGCTTTCTACGGGAGGTGTGATTCTGAAATATACACCTGAGTCAAAATAAATATGCCTATGAAAATTTCAGAAGGAACAGTACATGAGTTGCCGGCAGATTTGAAAAAAGCTTTGGCTGCTGACAAAAAATCTCTAGAGCTCTGGGAAGATATTACACCGCTTGCTCGTAACGAATGGATCTGTTGGACTATTTCTGTGAAGTCGGATGAAAAAAGGAAGGAGCATGTGAAAAGGGTTGTGTCAGAACTTAAGGACGGTATGCGTCGTCCTTGTTGCTGGATAGGATGTATTCATCGAACTGATAAGAAATTAAGCAGCTCACAAAAATTTATAATAAATAAAAGATCTAAGAAATAATTACCATCCATAAAGTTATGCAACCAAAACGCAGATACAAAATAGTGGTATACGTTCCTGCGGATCATGCAGATAAACTGCGTGAAGCGATAGGAAATGCGGGTGCGGGGAAAATTGGAAATTATTCTCATTGTACTTTCACCATAAAGGGGACCGGGAGATTTAAACCACTTGAAGGTGCCAATCCGACCGTTGGAAAAATTGGTGAAACTGAAGAGGTGGCTGAAGATCGAATTGAAACTGTGTGTGAAGAAGATGTGCTCTCTAATGTGCTTAAGGTAATAAAAGAAGTGCATCCGTACGAAGAGCCGGCGACAGATGTGTATCCAATCGAAGTTTTTGAATAATAATAATTTTATATATGCGAAAAATAATCACAGCAACATTTATTACGATGGATGGAGTCATGCAGGCACCAGGAGGACCTGAAGAAGATCCATCAGAAAATTTTAAATATGGCGGATGGCAAGCACCTTTAGGTGATGATGAAACTGGAAAAATTATTGGCACGTATTTTACCAAACCTTTTGAGCTTCTTTTGGGAAGGAAGACCTATGATATTTTTGCTTCTTATTGGCCCAACCATCCAGAAATAGAAGATGTGGCGACGCCATTTAATAGTACAAAAAAGTATGTTGTTTCGCATGAAGAAATTCCACTTACTTGGAATAACTCACATTTGGTCACAGGGAATGTTATTGAAGAAATAAAAAAGTTGAAAGAAGAAGATGGTCCTGATCTTTTTGTATGGGGAAGTGGCAAACTTATACAATCACTTTTGACTCATGATCTTATAGATACGATGCACATCTTAATGTATCCCGTCACAATCGGATCTGGCAAAAAATTATTTGCCGAAGGTACACAGCCAAAGACATTTAAACTTACTGAGGGAACTATATCTCCGTCTGGCGTCATCATTGCAACATACGAACCAGTAGGGGAACTTAAAACGGGAACAGTCGGAAAATAAAATTCGCCTATCATATCAGGCGATTGCTAATTGCATGTACTCTGGATCCTCTGTGATCCTTTGGAAGAACTCTTTCGCGTGCTCACCGAGGATGTCTTCGGCAATATGCGACATCTGCTTATCTTTGTCGCCACCTAGCTCGCTCGTTAAGCGACGCATTTTTTCCGGATTGGCTTCGGGGCCAAGAGTGTCGATGAATTTTTTGAGTTGGCCAACAATGAACATAGTTAGGACTATTGAACCTAAAATTGGCTATATTTTCAAGTGGCTGTCAGATTCGCTTTAAAGTGACGTTTACATATATATATAACTCATCAATATATGATTATTACTTTTGATATTGGCGGAACGAATATTCGAGTCAGCTCTTCTCGCGATGGTAAAACGCTTGATGATATTGTCATAGAAAAAACTCCACAAAATTTTGAAGAAGGGGTTCGTCTTATTGAATATATTATTAAAAAACTAAGTCGAGGAGAAAAAATAACTGCTGTTGCAGGTGGTGTGGCGGGACCGCTTGATTCAATGAAAAGTATGATCGTAAATCCTCCTAATCTTCCAGAGTGGTCAGAGAAACCACTAAAGAAAATTCTTGAAGAAATATGCGATGCGCCGGTTTATCTTGAAAATGACACTGCAATGATTGGTCTTGGCGAAGCGCATGCTCCTACTCTAAAAAATAAAAAAATAGTTGCTTACATTACAGTAAGTACTGGTATTGGTGGTACGAGAATTGTTGATGGAAAAATTGATGTAAGTAGTAAAGGATTTGAGCCGGGGCATCAAATTATTAATTTTAGTGGTGAGCCGCACACCTTTGAGGAACTTGCTTCAGGATCTGGAATAGGTCGTCGATTTGGCAAGGATCCAGCAACCATAGAAGATCAAAAAGTTTGGGATGAAGTGGCGCACATCATTGCAGTGGGTCTCAATAATGTCACTGTGATGTGGTCTCCAGAAATAATCATACTTGGTGGCTCGGTTGTACTTAAGAGATCTCCATTTCTGTTTGAACAAATTAAATTTCATTTCAAAAAAATTCATACTATCTTTAATGAATTGCCCACCCTTAAAGAAGCAGAACTCGATGATCGGGGAGGACTTATTGGGTCGCTATTTTATCTGCAAAATAAAAATTATTTTCGATAGAACATTAAATACGCATGGTTGAGGTGTCATATTTGTTTTGTTTCTCGTCTTCGCACTTGTAAAGGGCGCAAGCCAACCTATTCCAATGTTCACCATGTAGATGTGTTGATACAGAAGAATGGAAATTAATAGTTCATAAAAAATTATGAGAAATACAATAAAAAAAGTTTTTGAAACTGCACTATGCGGTACAGCTTTGATGCTTCTTCTTGTGGTGGGAGCACGGTCTGCTGGCGCACAGACGACATATACGGCTTCAAACGGAGCTACGTATACTGTTCCATCGGGATACACCTATTATAATAATGGTGTTTATTACAATTCTGGAACTGGCCAATACTTTGATACGTCAACGGGACAATTCTCGTCGACTGCTCCGTCTGGAACAAGTACAAGTACAGCCAATTACACTGTCCCAACTGGATATTCATGGTATGGCAATGGATGGTATTACAATTCTGGAACTGGTCAGTACTTTAACTCATCGACCGGACAGTATTCTAGCTATCCAGGATCATATACAATTCCTTCAGGATTTAACTATTACTCAAACGGTACATACTTCAATCCTTCAACTGGACAATATTTTGATCCGACAACAGGACAGTATTCAACTACCGCTCCAAATAACTCCACATCTAATAACACTGTAGGAACAACATATACAGCTCCAAATGGAACGGTATACAATGTGCCAGCAGGGTATAGTTTCTATGGAAATGGAATGTACTACAACTCTTCAACAGGACAGTATTATAATCCAGTAACTGGTGGAACATCTTCATCAGTCCCTGCAACGGCAGTATCGACAAGCTATGTTATTCCAACAGGAGGAACTACAACGGTGACACCTGGTCTTCCAAACACAGGAGAGGGAGGAAATAGCACAGCTAACTTCTTTCTTCTTGGATCGGCTTTGCTCATGATGGCAATTGGTGCCGCACTCTTCACACAAAAAAGAATTACGGTAGCTTAAGACAATACCAAAAGCTTGAAACAACACTCGTAAACGCGAGTGTTGTTTTGTTATGAGATCGATGTTAGTCTTGCCGGTAATATTCTTTTATGAAGCCTGATCTTTTGATTCCATCTACGAGTGATGCGATCGGTGTATGCATGCGCGCAGCTCTCATTGCAAGAGTTGGCTATCATTCACCTGTCGAATTGATACTATTCGATCTTTCGAAAAAGCCACGAAAAAACGGTGGTAAATTTGAAGTCATGATCTCGAGCAGAGAAGGTGAATGCGCGCAGAGAAATATTCCGACCGGAATTTCTAAAAAAGATTCGTATGTATGTATGAAGACTTCTCTTGTTTTCCGCTCGCCAGGTATTGTGACAGTGTGTATAGTGCTGCGGAGTGGTACCGAAGTTGTGGTTGAGTTGGAGCGACGATTTTACGTACTTTCTTGAGAACCCGCTTTGCGGGGATTTTTTTTGTACCGATTGTGGAGATAGAGGAATACTGCATTGGTCCAACCAAAACCATCTTGCACAGGATATTCTCCGCCGGATGCGAAGAGGTCAGGATTTTCAACATTATATTTTTCAAGAAAAGATCCGGTGTGTTTGAAAGCTGTAAGATTAAGAAGAAGCCAACGATTGGCAATTTCTTCTGCTTCTTTTGAAAAACCATATTTTTCAAGTCCTATAATTGCTACAAAATGAAGTGGTGCCCACCCATTTGGTGCATCCCATTGTTCTCCCGTGACCTTAAGTGATGCATAGAGGCCGCCTTTTGTGAGAAATTTTTTCATAAGCACACGGACAATGATTCTCGCTTGTTTTTTGGAAATAATTCCAGCAAAAAGAGGGAAGATACCTGCAAGAGAGAGATGTGGAGAAATTTTCTTTTGACTATAGAGATAATCTGAAAACCATCTGTCATCCTCATTGTAAAAATATTTTAAGATTGCGTTTTTTCGCTCTTCAGCCAAAGTTCTAAATTTTTTTGAAATAGCATTTCTTCCGACTTTTTCTGCAGCATCTGCAATGATCTCTTCTGTCATAAAAAGAAGACAGTTAAGATCGACAGGAACTACAGATGTTGTTTGGATTGTTTCTCTCGATTTACCATCGGCAAACCAACGACTTGAATAATCCCATCCACTTTCAGCTCCTGCTCGCATATCGCGCCAGAGGTCTCGAATTTTCCTTCTAGGAGGCGCTTCGAGAGATGAATCTTCCGCAAAAGATTCTTCGCGTGGCTCAGGCTCTTCATCAAAATAACGATTAAGAATCTCACCGCCAGGCATTCGAACAACATGCTCCGATCTATTTTTTATTCTTCTCTTGAAGAAAAGATTATTTTTTCCGCGCATCCAATATTCATATTCACGAATTGCGGCAGAAAGATATATGTCATAGATATCTTCTCCTTGTGCGTCTGCAAGAAGTTTCATCATGAGCGAAAAAGTTGGCGGCTGCGACCTTGAAAGATAATAGGTACGATTTCCATTTGGAATAAAACCAAAGAGGTCGATTTGACTAAGGAAATTCTTTAACATTTCACGAGCGAGTGCGACCCGGCCGCTTTCGATGAGACCGACCATTGTAAAATAGGAATCCCAGTAATAGATCTCACGAAATCTTCCTCCTGGCATAACGTATTCATAGGGAAGTGCGAGTAGAGAAGAAAAGTTCTCGTTTGAATCCGCTTCGTGTGTCAGTATGTCCCACATTTTCTCAATATAAATGAGAGCGTCGTCTATGCTCGCGTGTGGAAGTGATGCGGGAGGAGCGGGATTTTTTGGAAGAATAAAATTTTCCTCGATAAATTCATGAAGACTGTTTTGGGACATTTTCCCTTTCTTAAAATCACGAAGGATATCCCTTGGATGTCTTTTTGGTACGGCATCGACGAATGTTTTGCTATCAATAAGCACACGTGAACGCTCAATAGTTTCAAATAGTTTTCCAAACCATCGTCTTGGGGTTTTTATTCTTTTTCGGAAATTTCCAATCATATTTTCTTATACGGTTACTATACTCATCTGGACGCACTCTTCAAGGGAGGTACAAAAATGCGCGGGAGTTCCCGCGCTAGGTAATTTTATTTCCTCTGCAGAAGGTCACTCTGAAATCAAGTTTTTTTGCCGCATTTCTTATTATTGTTGAGACGTAAGTATTCTGTGATTCTGACTCATCAAGAAAAGTAGAAATGTGTTGATTTCTAAAGAGTAATAAGTGATACAATAAAGTTATGACACAAACAATAATAACTCACCAAGATACTCTAGGAACTTTGTGGATGATCGGATGGCTTTTTACTATTGGATATTTAAGACTTTCTTTTTGGAAAGGAGTTCTTGCTTTCATTGTCTGGCCATACTATATGGGCAAGAATTTTCGCAAAGAATAATTTCATGTCATCTCACGCTCACATACATCATGAGCCGCATATGCTCAAAACAAATTCAAAATTAAATTGGCTTCGTGCGGCTGTTCTTGGGGCAAATGACGGTATTGTTTCTGTGGCTTCAATTGTGGTGGGTGTTGCAGGAGCTTCAAACTCCTCGGGCTTTATTTTGACGGCTGGCGTCGCAGGTCTTATGGCTGGCGCACTTTCTATGGCTGCCGGTGAATATGTATCAGTAAGTACCCAGAGAGACACTGAAAAAGCCCTTCTTGAAAAGGAGAGAATTGAGCTTGCAACATTTCCAGAAGAAGAACTCGCAGAGCTTGAGGCGATTTACGCTAGAAAAGGATTGTCACATCATACGGCGCGTATTGTTGCAGAAGAACTAACAAAGCACGACGCATTTGCAGCGCATGTGGATGCTGAACTTGGTATAAATCCAAATGATCTTACGGACCCATGGCATGCGGCAATTGCTTCAGCTATTTCATTTTTTTCTGGAGGAATTATTCCACTTATTGCCATTATTTTGCCTGGAGCAAATCTTCGAATTCCCGTGACATTTTTTGCAGTACTTGTCGCCCTTGTTATTACAGGTGCACTTAGTGCTCATGTTGGTGGAGCAGGAAAAGTACGAGCAACTGTACGAGTAGTTTGTGGTGGAATTCTTGCAATGATCATTACTTTTGGAATTGGAAAAATATTTGGTGTTATAGGCATTTAGTTATCCAAACAAAAAATAGGAATATGAATAAAAAAATTTTTGCGATCATCTTGCTTCTTATTGTTCTTGGCTTCATCGCTCTTTTTCTTTCCTGGAAGCCACAAAATGAAAGTAGGGTAGAACCACCTTCAAATAACGAAGCAACTACCACTTCTGATAGTAACTCAACTTCATCTTCGACTTCTTCGACACAAACCAATCAAAACAAAACAATAACTCTCACTGGTGAATACGTCTGCCTTCCTCATAAGAATACAAATGGTCCTCAGACAATGGAATGTGCTTTTGGTATGAAAGCACGTGATGGGTCATATTATGGTCTCGATACATCGCTTCTCTCAAATAATCCAAGTGTGGAAATCTCAACTGGATCAGATATTAATGTGACAGGACAGTTTGTAGATATTGAAACGCTTAATTCTGATGTCTGGCAAAGGTATGGAATAAAGGGAATTATTCGAGTTACAAGTATGTCTAAAATTTAAATCTATGCAAAAAATTACACCTTTTCTTTGGTTCGAGAAAAATTCAAAAGAGGTCGAAGAATTCTATCTTTCTATTTTTGAAGGTAAGAAGATCGGTAATACTGTTACCTTTCATAATACCCCTTCAGGGCAGACAGATACGGTGGAGCTCGAGCTCCTGGGTTTTCGAATTGGTTTTATTACTGCGGGACCATTTTTTAAATTCACTCCAGCAATTTCATTTATGGTCATGTGCACTACAGAGGAAGAGGTGCAAAAATATTGGGATAAGCTTTCTCCAGGAGGAAAAGTGCTTATGGAGATGGGTTCCTATCCTTTCAGTAAAAAGTATGGATGGCTTAATGATAAATATGGGCTTTCATGGCAGATCATGCATGCCGGAGATACAACAGTTACACAAAAAATTATTCCATCGCTCATGTTCACTCAAGCTGTCTATGGAAAAGCGGAAGAGGCAATAAACTTTTACGGTAGTGTCTTCAAAGATTTTAAAATCGATCATATGATGCGCTTTGGGAAAAATGATGTTGGAGCAAAAGAAGATTTTGTAATGCATGCAGGGTTTACTCTTGAGGGTGTGCAATTCGCTGCAATCGATGCTCCCGGGGATCATAAATTCACATTCAATGAAGCAGTCTCTCTTAGTGTGCATTGCGATTCACAAGAAGAGATTGATTATTATTTTGAGAAACTCTCAGCAGATCCTTCTTCTGAACAATGTGGTTGGCTTAAAGATAAATATGGTGTGTCATGGCAAATTACTTCAATAGAAATGGAAAAAATGTTTCGAGAAGGATCAGAAGATCAAATTGAGAGAGTGGTGAAGGCATTCATGCCAATGAAAAAATTTGATCTTGAAGCTTTGCGAAAAGCATACACAGGAAATTAAATATAAAAATTCCAGCCGATTGGCTGGTCATGCTACATCATTTTTTGATGAAGGTAGGAATAAAGCTCGTGTGACTCTTCAAGAGTAATTCCAATTTGGTTGCTGACGTGTTGGATTGCATCGAAGATCGCAGCTTCAGGCGGCTTTGTTTTTCGCGATTCGATTCGTGTGTCGACATACATGTCCCAAATGTCAGCTTCGATTTTTCCTGCGGCACGGCAGATCTCGCTAAGGCGTTCTTCGTTCATGATGGAATACTGTACTTTTGTGACGATGCTATAGTTTTCCTTAATAGAAGTCAATTGTAGCGGTATGCGTCATAAAGCACATAAAGTGCCGTCAAAATATATTGTTACAAATAAGATATTTTTCTTATGCAAATAAAAGACAGTGTCATTGTAGTGACGGGAGCCTCTGAAGGAATCGGGCTTGCTACCGCCAAAGTGCTTTCTGAAAAGGGAGCTAAGGTAGTGCTTGCGGCGCGATCCGTTGAAACCCTCAAAAAGGTGGAGGAGGAAATTCCAAACTCTTTTGCTATACCTACTGATATGAGGGAGCCCTCTGATATTACAGTGCTTATCGATACAGCCAAGAAAAAGTTTGGCCGTATTGATGTGCTTATCAATAATGCAGGACAAGGTCTTCGCTCTTCAGTTGAAAAACTCAATATTGATGATTATAAGAACGTCATGGAGCTCAATGTTTTTGCAGTCGTGCGTACAATGCAAGCTGTGATCCCGATCATGCGCGAACAGGGCAAAGGTATGATTCTCAATGTGAGCTCGATGGTTTCAAAAAATTATTTTCCTGATCTGGCTGGATACTCGTCGACAAAATATGCACTCAATGCAATTTCACTTACCGCGAGAGAAGAACTCGCGCCGGATGGTATTGTCGTGTCAGTATTTCATCCAAAAATGACGGCGACAGAATTTGGTCAGAATGCTCTTGGGGAAAAATATGTTTCATCTGCCGGACGTCCAGGTATGACAGTCGACAGTGCTGAGGATGTGGCTCGGAAAATTGCAGAACAAATTGAAACAGAGGCTCCTGAGGCAATGATGACATAGGCTTTTCAAGATGAGCTTCGGTGGTATAATTTCCTAACTTATGACAGAAAATTCTGACAATACTAAAACACGGGCAGAAAAAAGCCCGAGTTTGCTCGCGATATTGGGGCCATACAAGCTACTTGTGTTTGGGCTTATTGTCCTTACGCTCATAAATAACGGCTTCAATCTTCTCATTCCAAAGATCATTGGATGGGGAATTGATGACTATAATGCTGGGACATTGGTCGTGAATAAACTGGTGTGGGAGTTTTTTGGTGTGTCTCTTGTCATTCTTATTTTTGCTTATGCTCAGGCTGTGGTGCAGACTTATGCATCAGAAAAAGTTGCAGAGGATCTACGTAATTCGCTTGCCGAAAAAATTTCTCATCAAAGTTTCTTGGAGCTTCAAAAACAAACAGCTGGAAAACTTCTCACAAATCTTACATCTGATATGGATCAGGTGAAAATGTTCGTATCAAACGCTGTTGCATCGATCATTTCTTCCATTGTACTTATTGTAGGTACTGCAATTCTTCTTTTTATGATCGACTGGAGATTGGCGCTTGCTGTACTGCTTATTATTCCGACAATCGGTATTCTTTTCTTTGTTGTGTTTTCGCGTATGCGTACACTCTTTTCGAAGACACAGGCGATTATTGATAGGCTCAATAAAACAATCAATGAAAGTATTTTGGGCGCAGCGCTCATTCGTGTTGTGAATGCTGAGATTCCTGAATACAATAAATTTCTTGATGTAAACACAGATGCAAAAAATACAGGTCTTGCCGTGCTCCGTGTTTTCTCGACGGTAATTCCGATTGTTACTTTTGTCGCTAATCTCGCTATCCTTGTTATTCTTCTTTTGGGAGGTCGATTTGTGATCGACGGGTCGATGACGCTCGGTAACTTCACAGCATTCACAAACTATCTTGGTATTCTTATTTTTCCAATTATTATCATTGGTTTTATGTCTAATGTTATTTCACGCGCACAGGCATCTTACGCTCGTGTATATGCAACATTACATGCGCCTGAAAATCCAGAAACCGGCACAATTGAAAAAGAACTCGAGGGTGCTATCGCTCTCGAAAACATTTCTCTGTCGTACGGAGAAAAATCAGTACTTAAAGATATTTCATTTGAAATAAAGCCTGGTACACGAAATGCTATCATCGGGCCAACGGCAGCTGGAAAAACACAGCTACTCTATATTTTGATCGGACTCCTAACAGCAGATAAAGGCGCAGTTCTTTATGATGGGAACATTATTAGCGATTATAAAAAAGCAACACTTCACAGCCAAGTTGGATTCGTGTTTCAAGACAGTATTATTTTCAACATCTCTCTTCGCGAAAATATTGCCTTTAGTCCGACGGTAACAGATGAAGCGCTTCAGAGAGCGATAGATACAGCAGAGCTTTCTGATTTTGTTTCGAGTCTGCCACAAGGGCTTGATACTGTCGTCTCCGAGAGAGGTACGAGTCTTTCAGGGGGTCAAAAGCAGCGCATTATGCTTGCAAGAGCGCTGGCGCTTAATCCAAAAGTACTTCTTCTTGATGACTTTACTGCTCGCGTCGATACAGCAACTGAAAAGAAAATTCTTTCAAATGTAGCGAAGAATTATCCGCATCTTACTTTAATATCTGTGACACAAAAGATTGCACCGATTGAGAATTACGATCAAATAATTCTTCTCATGGAAGGAGAAATATTGGCAAAAGGAAAGCATGATGAACTCATGCATTCATCACCTGAATACGTTCAGATTTTTAATTCTCAAAGAAGCACAAGCGCATATGAACTACAGTCTTAACACAACAAAAGAAGAAAAAGAGAATTCAATGATGTCGGCGCTTCGAGCGTTCTTGCCACTTCTTTCAGATGAAAAGAAGAATTTTATCATTGTTGCATTCGCAATTATTTTCAATGCCGGCTTTAACCTCTTGGGTCCACTTATTGTAGGAGAGACTATCAACACATATATTGCAGGTAAGGATTTTCAGGGCGTACTTATAAACTCACTCATTCTTCTGCTGGTCTATATCATCGCATTCATCGCAAACCTTATTCAAATGAGGACTATTGGTGGAGTAGGACAAAGACTTCTTTGGAAGCTTCGCAATGCTGTCTTCACAAAACTTCAAGAACTTCCCGTAGCTTTTTTCAATCAAAATAAGGCAGGTGATCTTATTTCACGACTCAATAACGATACCGATAGACTGAACCAACTTTTTTCACAAACTTTGATGCAATTTACTTCAAGTATTTTTGTGATCATTGGTGCCGCGATTTTTATTCTCGTTCTTAATTGGAAACTTGCTCTTGCTTCACTTGCGCCAGCAATTGGACTTTTCATCTTTACTCGAATTCTTTCACCATGGGTTAAAGATAAAAACTTTCTTTCGCTCAAAGCGGAAGGTTCGCTCTCTGCGGAGATTGCTGAAAGTCTCGAAAACTTCAAAGTCGTTGTTGCTTTCAATCGCCGTGATTATTTCCGTGAGCGATTCCGATTAGTAAACCACGATAATTTCAAAACATCTGTCATCGCAAGTATTGGTAATGGTATGTACGGTCCTGTTTTTGATTTTGCTTCAAACGTGGCACAACTTATTGCTGTTGCGTATGGACTTTATCTTGTATCGCAGGGACAACTGCTTGTTGGATTTATTGTAAGCTTTCTTCTGTATATTGGTCGCTTCTATGATCCACTTCGTCAGATGGCGAGTCTCTGGGCGAGCATGCAAGTCGCTCTTGCAGGATGGGATCGTCTTAATGAGATTTTCCGTCTCCAGTCGGATCTTGTTACAGTTTCACATGGTGAGACGTTAAAAGATCAGAGCAAAGTGATTGAATTTAAGGAAGTGTCCTTTGAATATCAGAATGGTAAAAAAGTTTTGGAAAAAGTAAGTTTTGGTTTTGAGAAAGGAAAGACGTATGCACTTGTTGGTCCCACTGGAGGAGGTAAGACAACGACTGCGTCTATTGTTGCAAGACTCTATGATCCAACACAGGGAACAGTATTTCTTAATGGAAAAGATATTCGTTCGTACGACAATACTGAACGAACAAAGAAAATCGGATTTATCCTTCAAGAACCATTTCTTTTCTTGGGAACAATTCGCGACAATATTCTTTATGGAAATGCAGAATACCAAGATTTTGATTCAAAAAAACTTTCAGAAATCTTAAGTTCAATGAATCTCAATGGTCTTCTCGAACGATTTGAAAAAGGCCTTGATACGGAAGTGTCGGGAAGTGGCGATTCAATGTCTTTGGGACAGCGACAAATTATTGCTTTCATGCGAGCGGTACTCCGAAAGCCAGACATTCTTATTCTCGACGAAGCAACTGCAAATATTGATACTGTAACCGAAAAACAGCTCGAAGAAATTCTTGAAAAACTTCCAAAAGAGACTACAAAAGTTGTTATCGCACATCGACTTAACACTATCGAGAATGCAGATGAAATTTATTTCGTGAATGGCGGACAGGTAACGCTCGCCGGATCCATGGAGCATGCAGTTGAAATGCTTCTTCATGATCATAGACAAAGCTAATAGTTTAAAATACGAATTTTATGAAATTCGTGGAAGCACAATCGTAAAAGTCGATCCGCTATTTTTCTCTGATTTTACAGAGATCCTGCCTTCATGTCGCTCGACAATCTGCTTTGTGATAGCGAGTCCAAGCCCGGTGCCAAGTCCCGGCTTTTTATTTTCTGCGCGATAAAATCTTTCAAAAATATAAGGTAGATCTTTACGTGATATACCCATACCAGTGTCACGAATTGAAATAATTGCTTTATCTTGTTTTGTTTCAAGCTCGAGTGAGATCTTTTTCTCACCAGTTTCTTTCATATATTTGATCGCGTTGCTTATTATGTTTTGTACTGCTTCACGAATCTCTTTTTCGCTAGCTTTTATATAAATATTTTTATCGATATAAGATTTCAAAGTGATGTTTTTTTCTTCAGCAATAATACTTATATCCTCAGCAATATCTAAAAGCAGAGAACTTAAATCAACTCGTGAAATTTTTGTGGGAGCACTTTCATTTTCAAGTTTTGCCAAAGAAAGAAGTTTATAAATAAAAGCGGAGAGATCGTGAAGAGAATTTTCGAAATTTTCTATCGCTGGATCTGACTTTCTTTCGTGTTTTATTTGTTCAATTTTTGTTTGGAAAATCGTCAGCGGAGTTTGGAGATTGTGAGAAATATCGATCATCATCTGGCGTTGATTTTCTTGTGAATGTCGCAGTGCGTCTGTTCTTTCTTTTACCTTCTCTTCTAGTTTTTCAGCATATTCTTTTACTTCAAGAAAAAGCCTTATACGCGAAAGAGCGCCCGCAGCTTGATATGCAAAAGTCTCGAGAAGCTTTGCATCTTCTGCAGTGTAGTCATCACCTGAAAGTTTTTTACCACAAAAAATAAAACCTATTTCTTTTCTCGAAGCATGGATAGGTACTGATATGGTTTTTGAATAGGTAAGTTCCTGCGGAATATTTTCGGCTACAATATCATTTTCATCATCAAAAGAAAGTTCGGCACTTTCACATTTAAATATTTTTCGAAGCGTAGTCTCAACACGTTCTTTAAGCTCTTGATAATCAAAGGATGTATAGACAACAACACTGAGGTCGTGAAGTGCCTTCGCATAATCATATTTATCTTTAAAAAATATTGGGTCAGTCCATTTTCTGAAATATCTTTCAAGAATTGGAACACTCCAGACACCCCAAATGATCGCTAAGCCCCCAGAGAATGCCATTGTCGTATTCGATGTTTTATCAACAAAGAAACCAATAGCGTCGATGAGTGCAAGATAGCACACCGCGATGAAAGTAAACAAAACTGTATAGATAAGGCCTCTTTGAACAACAATGCGAATGTCGAGAAGTTCATGGCGCACAATTGCATACATAATGATGCCAATAAAAAGTGGAGCCGAGAGTGGACCAAGAAGATTGAGATTACTTATTCCAAATGAAGGAAGGAGAGAGTCAAAAAGAACACTTGTTGCAGCGAAGATTGCTGTGCCAATAAGAAGATATTTTATTTGGAGTCTTTGCTTGCCGTGAGATTTTTTTAATTTTTGGACAAGAATGATAATACCAAGCACTGTATAAAAAAGTCCTATGAGGGATTCTGTGAGAATGTATGGCCCAGGTATGGGAATGATTTTTCCTCCTGGTTCTATCGTCATTCCGACATTGATATGAGCGATTGGTATAAGAAAAAGAATACTTAACAGAAGCGGAAAATACAGAATAATCGGATTTATTTTGATTTTTATTTCCACCGGAAATGTTTTTGCGATGAGAAAAAAACCAAAGATGAAAATGATGCCACCGTAATTTATGAATGTGTCAAAATGAAAATTTTCAGTAAGAGAAATAAGTCCAATACCTAAAACCCACATACTTCCGCCCAATGCAAATGTTCCAAAGGAGAGATCGAGAGGTGATCTTCGGCTTCGTAGGAGTACAAAAAAAGCCGTACAGGCTGTCGCTATGCTTACGAGAATCAGAATATAGTTGCCTGTGCCGACTGAGGTCATGTTGTCCTGTAAATTCAGTAAATGTGTTTTCATACTAGCATAAAAATTCCCGGCGAAAGTGATGTGCCGGGTGTGTTTATAATCCCTCTATAGCATACCTTCTGATACGGCATTGAAGTGACAATCTGACCTGTTCGAGATCTATAAGATATGGCCTCATTAGATTTTTCGAATAGAACTCGCGGTGTTCGGAAGGCAGAGCTTCCGGATTTGCAGGCGAGTGTTCGATATTCCAAAAAAGCACCCCTAGCGATCTTTGCGTGTGTAGATGTACTTCGTCGTCGTGTTCGGCGAAGCCATAAAGCCTCTCCATTTTTCTCGAAAACATGACAGCGGCAAAGACCGCAATCATGCCTGCTCCCGGATCAAGCGATGCCCATTTTGCGAGTGCTACGGTATTGATATTCGTGACAGGCAATGGAAGCCTTTCGCGAAGAATTCCGTATGTGCACTCGATTTGGAAACGACCATCGTTTTGCGGAAGATCAACACCCATGCATGCGAGAAGTTTGTCATTGCTTCTTACGACTGCGTAGATGTTCGCGATTCCCGGAAACGTACCGTATTTTGGTTCGTACACACTCCGAACGAAATCATGAACCGGCATTTTTTCACTAGGTGTCTGCGCATAACTCACAGAATATTTCCTTTTCATGTTCGCCGTACTGCTTTCGCAGTGTGATGGCCAGCATCAAAATAGAGATATCCAGGAGCTGGCACAGGCCGAGCGACATTTCGCCTAGTGACCGAATCACGGAGGAGGTAGAAGAGTACATGATCAGCAAGGAAACCTGCGGCCATTGGTGGATTAGTAGCAATGATCATCGCTTTACCTTCCTCAAAAAGCCGTTTGCGTCCGTTCTCGACAGTACTCCACTCGCTTATGTTGCTCGAATATTCCGGGATTTCCGGCACCAACCCTTCAAGAACTGCTTCCATGACTTCCGCAATCTCTTCTTTGGTTGCTTCTTTTTTCTGGATTTTCTCCTGGAGACTGGCTGCCTTTTGGTAGCTTAGTCGGAGGAGTTCTTCCATGGTGTATCCTTCCGGTTCGAAAAAGAAAAGTCTTGTCCCAAAGCCGACAGTGTTGCAGTTGTAGACACCGACCTGTTCTCTGCGAGCAACTTGATGAAGAAGAATGCGACTACCAACTGCCCAAAACTCTATTTCGTCACAGACTACACTGGCACCCTCAATGAAGGGGAGTACAGTGTTTTCCGTGATGCCTTGCGGATAGACAACAAGAGTAGTGTCGTCACTTATGGCTCGCACCATGCGAGCCGTTTCAAACGCTTTTGACTTTTCGATGTTGTCTCTCGTTGCGGCAAATTGCCGATTGATATTTGACGTATCGAAAACCTCACAGTCTGCAATACGCACTTCGCCGACTCCAAGCCTGACGAAGATAGAAGCAAGGAGCCCACCCATACCTCCACAGCCTGCAATGCAGACAACAGACTTATGGATTTTTTCTTGCTCCTCGCGACTGATCCATCCGATGTTGCGGTCGGTACGTTCACGATAGAAACTCTCATCCTTTTGAGGAAGGAGTCTGTAGATATGTTCTGTCGATGGTGCGCTTGGTAGTTCCAAGCAATCGATTGGTGTATTCATTGGTAAAAGGACGTAGAATCCCTACTACAAGCATAAGAAGAATGAGAACAAGGAAATATCAAAAAAATATCAACAAAATATGATGTTCAGGTAGAGTTTTTATGAAGAAAAAATAAAACTTAAAATAAACCTATTGCGTTGCTACTTTATAACCACGTCCAGGAACAGTTTGAATAAATTTTTCTTTTCCGTTATCTCCGAGTTTTTTTCGAAGTGACAAAATATGTGATTCGATCGTATTTGAAAAAATATCTGTCGACATATCCCATACGTGTTCGAGGATCATGCCACGCGAAAGGACAGTGTCTTCGTTTTGCATAAGATACTGAAGAAGCATAAATTCTTTTCTAGTAAGTTGAATCGGTTTGCCTTTTTTTGTAACAGTGCAGCTTTTTGAATTGAGAGTAACATCGCCAACGGTAACTGTAGTTTTTTGCATGCCGCCGTGACGACGAAGTAGCGCCCGCACACGTGCCAAAAGCTCCTCTAAAATAAAAGGTTTAGTTAGATAATCATCAGCACCGGCATCAAGAAGATCAATCTTTTCAAGGGTTTCGTTACGTACTGAAAGTATAAGAACAGGTACTGTCTTGCGCGCAATACGGAGATCTCTACAAACCTCGATGCCGTTTTTCTTTGGCAAAATATTATCGAGAATAATAAGATCGTATGTATTTTCGAGCGCGAGCTTTAATCCTTGCTCACCATCTTTTGCAACATCTACTGCAAAGCACTCGGCCTCAAGAGACACTTTGAGGAATGAGGCGATCTTTTCTTCATCTTCTATAACAAGTATGCGCATATTTATTTTCTTTTGATTTCGTTTTTAAAAATATTTTAACTGAACAATTTATACTTCCGTAGGGAATAGTAGAATGTTTTTTCATATCGGGTACCTTTGCGCAACACTGGCGAAAGCCAGGTAAGGTATCCGATATAAGGAAGTATGCATGTTTTTTGATTTAATTTCATCTTTTTCACATTTTTTCGTCTTCGTTGACAAAAGCTTTAAAAAAGAGGATAGTAAGCTCAACAGGCTTCCTTTTAACAGCCACATAGGGCCATTTTGGCCAAAATTTATGAAAAACATGCTAAAAAAAGCTATATATCTCCTCGTGCCCACACTTCTTCTTGTGGCTTCTTCAGCCTTTGCCGCTATCACTCCGACACTTAGTCTCTATGCAACCGGCAATGGCCAGGTCCAGGTAAATGTAAATGGTGACCCAAATGCCACTGTTACTTTCTATTACCAAAATAATGGTTCTGGTTCTTACACTTCTTCAAATATCGGTTCAACAAATAGCTCTGGTTTTTTTACAACAACATTTAGCTCTGGAAGCTATAACATTGGCTACAATTCGCAGGTGTACGTTGTTGTAAATGGCGTGCAATCTTCATATACAAACTGGCCATATAGTAATGGCGGTGGTAACGGTAGCGTAAGCCTCAGCCAAAATTCTCTCGCACTTCAAAATGGTCAAAACGCATCTGTAAATATCTATGGTGGATCAAATGGATATTATGTTTCATCAAATTCAAACGCCGGCATTGCAAGCGTTTCAATAAATGGAAATCAGGTAAATGTATACGCAAATGGCAATCAGGGTTCAACAAATATTTTGATCTGCTCAAATAATAATTATGGAAACAACAACTGTGCAACTCTCTACGTCACAGTAAATGGAGGAAACAATAATTACAATTATGGCTCATTGAATCTCAGCCAGTCATATCTTAACCTTGGAATTTACCAGACAATGAATGTATCAGTGTATGGTGGATCTGGAGTTTTCTATGTCTCATCAAACTCAAATCCAAATGTTGCAACTGTGTCTATTAATGGAAGCAATGTGTCTGTGACAGGATATCAGAATGGCTCAACACAAATACAACTTTGTTCGAGTGCTTCAAACAGCTACAATCAAAATTATTACAACAACTATGTCTATCAGAGCTGTGCAACTCTCTCTGTAAATGTTGGTGGATATAATTACAACAATTACTACAGCAATCCTCCAATTACTTACTATCCAACAAATTACTATACCCAGCCAACACTTGCTTCAGGAGTATTTCTAAGCAATATTCCATACACAGGTGCGACTATGAATATGTCCGTCGTACTTTTCATTGTTGGAATGATGCTTTGGAGTGCATTCATGACATTCTATTATCTTAAAAAAAGAGGAGTCACTTTTGCGGGCGCACATTCTTATACAGAAACTCAGAGTGAGAGAGTTGCACGATTTAAGAAAGAAAATTTTACTCGTAAGAATAAATAAAGAAGAAGGAAGATAGAAATAAAATTGACCGGATGATCCGGTCTTTTTCTTTTCTGAGCTCGTTTATATGTCCTGACGCTATTTAATCTTTCGTCAAATACTCATAAAGGGCCCGCGATTCGTCGTCGGTGATCTTGAGCTCACGGCTCATGCTGGTGTGCATCAGGTTGTGAGCGGCGCCATCGTTGCCAGCAGCTTCGTGCGTGGCGTTCTGAAGAGAGCTCTCGTATTTATCGAGGAGTTTCCGCGGATTGCTGCCGTGTTGGTCGATGATATCTGCGATTCGTTCGCTTCCAGTTGTGGGTGTTTGCATAAATAACTTGTTTATTTACAATCTAAACCTTTCGAGAGCAATGTCAAATTGTGAATTCTTTTCGTCGGTATAGAATATGAACATGAAAAGAAAAATTATTGCTTGGACATGTGTTGTTGTTGGGTTTTCAATCGGTGCTTTCGGTATCTACGAGTATTATCATTTAAAACAGGTGCATAGCACGTTTGAAAATTATTATGCTTTCCGTGGCTGCACGACTCTTGTTGAAAAAACCGATACATATGGAACTTGTAAGACATCATCAGGAGAGACAATTAAAATTGTTTTCGTAGGTGGCAAATGGTATCTCGAAGGGGATGGACCAGATATATGGTAAATAAAAAATGCCGCGCCAACAAAGTTGGCGCGGCATTTTTTAAATTTTCTTTAGCTATTCTTTACTTCGAATGTGAAGACATAGTCAGTAGGAGAGATCACCTGTGCCTGTACCTTTGGAGGGTTTACAGCAATGAGTGTGACTGTGTATCCAACAAAGTTAATTGGCTTGTTGAGCTCAAAAGCCTGAGTCGTGTTGTATGTTCCACCTTTAAGAGCAACATTGACCTTTACAGTACCAGCCTGAATACAATTTACTCCCTGTGGGCATCGGCTATCCTGTGCTACAGAAACAACTTTTGCTGTTACTCCAGCAACAGTCATTGTGTCACCAATGTGGAGAGTGTAATCATTTACAGTGTTTGTGCTTACAGGAACGTTTGTTCCGTTATTTCCTCCTGATGTGTTTCCAGAGTTTGTTGCTCCAGAAGATGTATTACCGTTTGTAGTTCCGGCAGTTACATTGCTCTGATCCGTTACAGGTGAGTTATTTCCTTGAGTAAAGAAGAATACTCCTGCGATCACGATAACGACGATAATAACGATCGTCCAAATAGTGCTAGTTTTCATACTTTTAATTTAAATCAATAATGGCACCAGTCGGCTATGGCACCTTCGTATAGTATGACACTGTTGAGCTCGGTTTATGACACTTGACTAAATAGCTCTCTCGTTTCCTATTTATTGTTGAGTTAATTACTCTCAATGTATCGATCGAGGCTCCAGATATCAGCGCCGTAAAAGAAGATTGAGGTTGTCGCAACAACAAGTCCAAAGTCTCTTGTTGCGATCTGTCCTGGCCATACAACATACAAAATATCGAGAAGATGAAGCGCAAGAAGAAGAGCTGTAATGCGAGTGTAAAAACCAAGAAGGAGAGCGGTGCCAAAAACAATCTCAAAAATACCATTGAGATGAACGAAAGTTACTGTACCAATAGGAATCAATTGAAGAATTGAGTCGGGGATGTAGCCAACATAATTGGCAGTCTCAAGAAATTGATCGACACCAAACCAAAGGAAAACAAGAGCAAGGCCAATGCGGGTAATAACTGGTGCGTAGTTTTTTAGTGTATTCATAGATGTAAATAATTATGGTAATAATGTATCACGAAAATATTTCCCCAGGAAAATTTTCTGAGGCCTCTATACTTCGATCAGAAAATACAATGAGATATTCAAAGTTATATTTTTCTCTTATTTTTTCTGGCGGCATAAAGTAGAGAAGTGTTGTGATACCGTCGGCGAGCATTGTATTTTCTGCGATCGCCCAAACAGCAAGAATTGTTTTCGGTGAGGAAAGCGTTTCCGGGTTAATGATGTGATTGTAATCATTCCAGACTCGTCGATTGCCAGCAGAACCCGCAATGCTTTTATTTGAAAGCTCTGCAAGCCCGATTACTTCTTTGAAATTTTCTGGGTTTTCGAGCCCGACGCGTATACTATTTTTTCCTTGATGGAGAATATCGCCGCCTGCATCTACTATAAATTCTTCTATGTGCTCGTCTCGAAGAATTCCACCCACAATATCGACAAGAGCTCCTTTACCTGCAGCTCCAAAATCCAGAAGAACTTTTTCTTTAATAGTGAGTGTAGGTTTTTTCCATTCAATTGCAGCATGAAGATCGACCGGCCTTGTGATTTTTTCCTTGGGCACTAAGGAATATTTTTCATCATAGCCAAGATCACGAAGTGTTTGTCCTATAAGTGGTGTCACAAGTCCACCACTTACCTCATACATATCGAGATAGAAGGAGAGAAGAGGATCGGCGTCGTTAGGAAGAACGTACTCACCAGTTTCTTCCGACATTTTCCATATAACTGAATCTTTGCGAAAACGAGAATATGTTTTATCGAATATATCAATCCGATCTTTTATTTTTTTCTCGATTTCTTTTTGTCTGTCTTCCGAAAGTGGATCTGAGGCCTTTATATGCCAGAGTGTACCTATGGCTTCAAAAGTGAGATCGAGGCTCATTTCGTTTAGGCTTTTGCCTGCGCTTCGATGTTTGTAACAGCTTCATTGAAGCCGCGTGATGTGAGGGAAGAACCGCTCACAACATCAAGATGAATGTCACTAATTTTCTTCCCAGTAACATATTGTTTGTATCCAGAAATAAAGAAGTTTTGATAGCGAGATGAAGTTGAATCATTTGCGCCGTTTGTCACGCTTGAATCAACAACAATGTCGTTCTTTAGAGTAAGAGAAACTGTGACTGAATCTTTTCCACCTGGAGACATGTATGAGCCAACGGCAGTGTATGTTCCATCTTTGTATGTGCTCTGGCCTGTGCTGTTTCCGTTTCCAGAAGCTGTGTTGCCAGATGTGTCTGTAGAAGACCCATTTCCAGAATTATTGATTGATTCGATTGGTGCAGATGTTCCATCAGTCATTGGATTTTGTGTCGCAGTATCTTGTCCGTTTCGAGAAAGGAATACGAGAAGGCCAATGATTCCAGCGAGAACAACAACATACACGAGGAAAGCTTTTCCAACTTTTCCTGTTTTCATCGATGGGGGAGTTTGTAATGGTTTATTGTTTGGTGTGTTGATGTCCATGAATATTAATTATTTTTCATTAGTATAACTTTTTGCTTATTATCTGGCTATGTGTCTCTCTACTATACGCAGGCATTGTAAAAAAGATGCAATGGATTCTATGTTTTTTGTCAGAAACACTCTAGGGTGGCGTCAGTAATTTAGTCATTAGTGGCCTTAATTAATAAAACAATGTCAAACACATCAAAAGTGTGGACCTGGATCATCGTTGTTGTAGTTATTATTCTCATCATTTGGGCGATTGTCGCTTCAAATAATGGAGGAACCACAACCGATAACACATACACTCCAGGTACTACAACAAGTGTGCCGGCGGGTACTGGAAATACAACTGGTACGACAGGTACAAGTAGTACTACAGGTACAATGGGAACTGGCAACACTTCATCTTCAACTGGTGCAAGTGTAAACAGCAACACATCGGCAGGAGTCTCTTACTAAAAGAGAAATCTCCGCATAAAAATACCGAGGGCAGACCTCGGTATTTTTGTGTGACATTTTCTTCATTACAACACATAGACGAGCTTGTCTCTCTCAGTCAGTTTTTTAAAATAGTGCCATTAATAGCTCATATTTTTTCTCAATGGCGACATTAAAACGAAAAGCGAGTGAGTCAAAAAAGGACACTCGCGTTTTAACTTATAAGTACACAGCAGATCCAAGTCGTACGCTCGAATGGCTTGGTGCGGTAAGCTATGGAAACCTTGAAGGGGTTCTCGGCAAAATAAAAAATTTTATGATCGATGATCGGGAAAGACCGGTGCACCTTCTTGTGAATTCTTTTGGTGGTACGACAGGAGTTGGAATGAGTTTTTATGATGCAATGCATTCATGGCTTCGTCCGAAACTTATCACTATTGGTTCTGGTGATGTTGATTCGTCCGGAGTTATTGTTCTTTTGTCAGGGAAACAGCGTTTTATTACAAAAAATACGACACTTCTGCTTCATCTTGCAGGCCGCACTTTTGAAAATGCAAAAAGATTTTCTTCAGCAGATCTCGATAGTATGGTAAAGGAGGATAAACTCAAGGATTATCAGTATGCATGCATTCTCTCCGATGCTACAAAAGGAAAATATTGTCCGGACAAAATCCTCGAGCTCATGTCTAAGACAACAATTCTTACTGCAGAGGAAGCGGTAGCGATGGGTTTTGCAGACGCGGTGATCTAGTTTATTTATTTCCCGTTTCTTTTTTAACTTTTTCTTCAGTGTGTTCTGAGCTCCATCCGAGAAGGTTTGCAAGAAGCTGTAGAAAAGTTCCAGCTCCTGCCATGGCAAAAATAAGAATGATAATCCATGCAGAAGGAATCAGAAAATAAATGAATACGACGCAGAGTGCTACCCACATACCAGTACACCACGGACATGAGAGGAGATCGTAAAGTGATCGTCTGATACCGTAAGGTGGGGGTATTTTGTGTGGTCCATCAACAAAGAGATCACGGAAGAATTGTGCAGATTTGTCGTAGACGAAATATTGTGTCAGTCGAAAAGTTGCGAGAAGAATGAGAAAGAGGTCGAGAATGGAAATAGTATGAGGAAGACTAATGGAATGTGTGGTAAACAATATGCCAATTGTCATACATACGACAAAGGTTATTCCAGACAGAAAGAAATTCACGAGATCCTGATTTTTTAAACTCCATCTGCTCGAGTTATTTCGAAAATCTGTTTTCATATCCTCAAAGACGTATGGTTGAGTGTAAATTTACAAGCAATTTTTTCAGTTTGACACCGTCTTCTACATCGATACTCTTACATATATGGAAACAAAAGATTCACAATTTGAAGAGCCTTTGGCAGCACGCATTCGCCCAGAAAGCCTGGATGAGTTTATTGGCCAGAAGCATTTGGTAGGTGAAGGAAAACCTCTTCGAACTGCTATTGAAAAGAAGCATCTTTTTTCCTTTATTTTGTGGGGACCACCAGGAGTTGGAAAGACAACTCTTGCTCGTATCTATGCAAAAGGCCTCGACGCACATTTCTATGAACTTTCAGCAGTGTCCGCGGGAAAAGATGATATTAGAAGAATTGTTGATGAAGGAAAAGGAACTCTTGCTTTTGATAAGAAGCCAAAAATTCTTTTTCTCGATGAAATTCATCGGTTCAATAAAAGTCAGCAAGATTTTCTTTTGCCGTATGTTGAAAGCGGAGAGCTTACTCTCGTTGGTGCAACGACAGAGAATCCTTCTTTTGAAGTTATCTCACCGCTTCTTTCTCGTGCGCGTGTTTTTGTCTTAAATGAACACACAGAAGAAGACATGATGGAGGTTATGGATCAAGCTGCGAAGAAAGGGAAGATAAAGATCGATAAAAAAGCAAAAGAATGGCTCGTGGCAATGGCAAATGGTGATGCACGAGCTGCGCTTACAGTGATTGATGCAGCAAAAAATTTGTATGGAAAAATTACAGTAGAAACTCTCAAAGAAGCGCTTCAATCAAAATTTCTCCGCTACGATAAAAAAGGTGAGGAACATTACAATACTATTTCTGCTTTTATTAAAAGCATGCGTGCTGGGCAGCCAGATGCAGCACTCTATTATCTTGCACGTATGGTCGATGCGGGAGAAGATCCAAAATTTATCGCACGTCGCATGGTCATCTTTGCCAGCGAAGATATTGGTCTTGCTCAACCTACGGCGCTTGTTGTTGCGAATGAAGTTTTTAGAGCTGTTGAGACGATCGGCCTTCCAGAGTGTCAGATCAATCTCGCTCACGGTGCAGCATTTCTCGCGCTTTCAAAGAAATCTCGTCGCTCGTATGATGCATATTTTGAAGCGCTCGCAGATGTTAAAAAATTCGGAAATCTTCCTGTGCCAATGATGATCCGCAATGCTCCGACAAAGCTCATGCGCGACCTCGGCTATCACAAAGGTTACGAAAAATATACAAAAGAAGATTTGCTTCCAGATAAGCTTAAAAAGAAAAAATATCTGAAGTAGCTCTACTGTGAAATGTCATAAGAAGTGGTAGACACCGTCCCAATTTTGGTCGGTGTTATTACTTTTAATTTATTTTTTATGGCAACAAAAAAGAATGATGGCATGACTCTTCATGACCTTCTCCTACAAAAACTTTCAGTGCTCTACGATGTTGAGAAACAACTCGTGAAAACTCTACCAAAGCTTGCAAAAGCAGCGACGGATAAAGAACTTGTCGATGGCTTTAAAGTTCATTTCGAAGAAACAGAAAATCATGTCAAAAGACTTGAGCAAATTTTTGAAATGCTTGATGCAAAGCCAAAATCGAGCCTTAAATCTGCAGGTATTCGCGGTATCGTTGAAGATGGTGCATGGGTGATTAAAAATGTTGAGCCAGATGAGGCCCTTGATGCAAATCTCATTGCTGCAGCAAGCTATGCAGAACATTATGAAATGGCTGGATATAAAGCTGCTATCGCGTGGGCAACTGAAATGGGACATGAAGATGTTGTAGAGCTTCTTAGTGAAACTCTAGAAGAAGAAGTTGCAGCTGATGAAAAGCTTGCAATGCTCGCGAAAGATAAAATTGATGCGAAGGTCGAAAAGATGGATGAGGATGAAGAAGAGGAGGAATAAAAACAATGTCAGACATCACAACAGATCAAATTCCACGCCCAGGAAAAACAGAAGACATGCATCCAAAGCCTTCCGATAAAATGGAAGGCTATATTGGAAGCGGAAAACTTTCTGGAAAAGTAGCAATCATTACAGGTGGCGATAGTGGTATTGGCCGTGCCACCGCGATTGCTTTTGCGAAAGAAGGTGCAGACATTGTTATTTCTTATTTCAATGAAGATACTGATGCCGAAGAAACAAAAAAGTTAATTGAAAAAGAAGGAAGAAAAGCGCATCTCGTAAAAGGAGATGTCGGAAGTGAAGTCCTTTGTCGATCGATTGCAAATGAGGCGATAAGAATTTTTGGGCATATCGATATTCTTGTAAACAATGCCGGCGAACAACATCCACAAGAATCAATTGAGGAAATTTCTGAAGAGCAAATTATTCGCACCTTCCGCACAAATATTTTCTCGATGTTTTTTATGGTGAAAGCCGTTTTGCCGCATCTTAAGGAGGGTAGTGCAATTGTGAATACTGCATCGATCACTGCATATCGTGGTTCACCGGAGCTTCTTGATTATTCTGCAACAAAAGGCGCGATCGTTGCTTTTACACGCTCTCTTTCAGCGTCGCTTGTTGATAAAAAGATTCGCGTCAATGCGGTAGCACCGGGGCCAATTTGGACCCCGCTTATTCCATCTACATTTCCAGAAGAGAAGATTGAAACTTTTGGTGAGAATGTGCCAATGAAACGCGCAGGGCAGCCAGATGAAATCGCGCCAGCTTTTGTTTTTCTTGCATCCAATGATTCTTCATATATCACTGGACAAGTCATACATGCGAATGGTGGAACGGTTATAAACGGGTAGCTCTACTGGTAATATGCGCCATCGATTATCGTCAGCGTATACAGAAATAAGGTCGATGATTACAAGCCAATGTAAGCAACCAGATAGATCGTAAGACTATCTTTTTTGTTTTAAAAATTTAATTAAATACAATGGCAGACAACAACGAAAACAAAAATAAGGGACGCGGTTTCGCAGGCATGGACGAAGAACGCCAGCGAGAGATCGCAAGCAAAGGAGGAAAAGCTGCTCATGAAAGCGGCAACGCTCATGAGTTTACTTCCGAAGAGGCACGCGAAGCGGGTCGAAAGGGAGGCTTAAACAGCCACGGCCGTCGCGATAACAATCAAAACAGCGAAGGCGAGAGCGAGAACATGTAATTGTGACCTTCATAAAAAACAAAAATGTGCGGCATATTTCCTCTCCATCCCTTGGAGAGGTTTTTTATATTTTTGAGTTTGGAGACGTGGCGTCAGCGACAAACGAATCTGCACCAACGTATGATGTGAAGACAATCAAACGGTGATCATATGTTGAACGATCAGCGGTGAGTTTTCCGGCGCATGTGATGAGATTGAGATTTTTCCCACCGTTATTTCCAAAAAGTGTGTCAGATTTTAGTGCTGACAATTTGTATGTTTCTGCGTTGCCAACAACAAAATGAAGCTTTTGATTTTTATTTGTTACCACGTAGATATCATCTCCGTTTTTTAGATTGTTGAGCTTTACGAAAGCTGCGAAAACATGAGCGTCGAAGACAGCTGTGCCGGTATTTCCTGGTACTGTGCCGTATTTGTACCATCCGACATTTGTCGTCTTGCCACTCGGCACATCCATATTTCCTTTTTTGTCGATGCCGAGCCCAACAACGCTTGTATCAAGACCTATTGCAGGAATAATAAGACGCATTGGTGTGCCTGGAGTTGTTTTTGCTACAGAAAGAGAAGTCATTGCAGCTAATTTTTCTGTAGAAAAAACACTTGATGAGCTTGGAATTGTTGAGATTGTTTTAACAGTTTCTGCCTCAGTATTTGTGAAAGGCAAAAAAGCGAGAATTAATGATGAGCTTGCTACTATTATAAAAAAAGCCCCCCTGTGGGCAAAATTTTTGAAACTGTCGAACATTTTTACATCAAAAGTATAAACCAAAAAAGAAATTTGTCTAGTATTTTTTCTGTCACATACTCAACATTTTGACGTCCTATTTTTCGTAAGGTCGTATTACTAAAAATTATAAATTAATTAGCGTTAAACATATGAAATTCTCAAAAATTGTCGCTGTAGCTGCCTTCGCTTTTGTACTTCTTCTTGCGAACGGAGCTCATGCACAGACATATGGAACGATGCCAGCTCTCTATAATTCTACTGGCGGACAAGTAAACGGATCAGGAACAATTCTTGCTCCTGGAACATATTACTTGCAGTCAAATGGCACAATGCCTGTGACATACTTCGGTGATGGAACTTATTACAATCCTTCAACAAACACATTCGGAGGAAGTGTATATGATCCAACTGGAGTTGCTGGTCTCTACACAATTCCTGTTACATCAGGTACTACAGGTTCTGTAGGTATCCCAAATACAGGAGCAGGAGGTAACGCATCTGCGAACATGATCGCTCTTGCAGTTGCTGGACTTGCAGCAGTAGCTGGAGCAGCATATCTCGTTCGCTCTCGCCATGCAGCTATCTAGTAGAACAAAAGACTTCATTGCATTTGTGATCACGATCACGGGAGTGGTCGTGTTCACTTTTGCATACGTACATGCTCGTGATTATGTCTCAAGCGATGATCTTACTGCAGACAATCCACCTGCTGTGTCTGCGAGTGCATATACTCCAGACGAACAAGCTAGTGATTTAAATAATGATAATAGTGGCTCTGGAGCAATCCCACTTCCATCTTTTCTTTCCTCACTTTTTTCAACTGCTCCAAAATCTACAAATACTTCTGCTGCTTCAAAAAAGCCGAGTGTATCGCCTACATATCCATCGCGCTTAAAAATACCATCTATTAATGTTGATGCACATGTGCAAAATGTGGGCATCACAGCAAAAGGCTCAATGGCGGTGCCTACAAACTTTACTGATGTTGGTTGGTTTAGAAATGGAGTAGTGCCAGGTGCTGTGGGTACAGCAGTGATCGATGGTCATTTAAATGACGGTCTCGGTCTTGATGGTGTCTTTGGTCATCTTTCAGATCTTAACATTGGAGATGAGATCGATGTGGTTAGTGTCGGCGGACAAACACTTCATTTTAAAGTTACAAATACCACTGAGTATGCAATCGATGATCCGACTGCGGCAGGAAAAATATTTGCAGCATCATCTGTGCCAACAATTCGTCTTATAACATGCGACGGTGATTGGCTTTCAGATCAAAAAGTGTACAACAAACGTTTTGTTGTGACAGCGGAGCTTTCAAATTAATACCTGCATATAAAAAATACCGCGAAGCTAAAGCCTTCGCGGTATTTTTTGCGTCATCTGTGGATAAACACGTTACTTAAATAGTTAACAATGTTAAACTATTTACAGTTGATTAAAATTATTAATTCTCCATTTATTATAATGAAAAAAATATTATTAGGGTTCTTTAAAGTGAGCGCGTTTACTGTTCTCGCTCTTCTTTTTATTGCGCTTCCAAAAAATGCCTTTGCTTCTGATCCAACTCTTGGCTCTAATCAAACAATTGCAAACGCTGGTGTAAACGATCAGACAGACACTACTATCACAACAGTCTCAAACATTGCACAGGTTAAAGCGACACGTACGCTTACAGTTTCAACACTTCCTGTGACTACAAACACATTTACAATTGGTACATGTGTCGTTACTTTTGCTACAACAACAGGTGGCTCACCAGCAGAAGATACAGACTGTAACGGGGGTGCACGCATTCTTACAACAACAGGTACGTCTGCAGATATTGCACGTACTCGAGCACAGATCGCCACTGCTCTCATCAGCATGACAAATGCCACAAGTACAGATCACGGCAATCTTTCAATTACTTCATCAACAACGGACAGTACAAGTGTTGTCTTCATGACAGCCGGCACAGAAATTGCTGCGACGTCAATCGCTTTCTCTGATGGTACGAGCGGTAAGATTACATCACCATCTTACGCAAACATCACAGGTGTTGTCCCGGTTGCACAGATTAATACTGTGAGCGTTGGAGGTTCTGTCGAGCCAGGAGACATTTATACAATCAACGTTCCAGCTGGAGTTGTGACATACACTGTAACAACAAATGATACTTCAAGCTCCACAATTGCTACGGCAATAAATGCTGCTCTTCAGGCGACATCAACATATGCCGCTGCTGCCTATACCACATCTGCAAACTTCGGTACAGTTGTCTTCACCGCAAAAACAGCTGGCACAGGATTCACACAAAGCTCTGGCACAACAAATGTCGCAGCAGCATCACAAACTGTTGTTTTTACTCCCGCAAACACTGGCTCAAACCTCACTCACACATACACTGTCACAATTAACGGACACGCTCATACATACACTTCGATAGGATTCAACACGATTGCTCAAGTCGTTTCTGGTCTTAATAGTGCTCTTGCAAATGATGCAGATGTTACTTGTTCACAAGATGGCACAGCGGTCACATGTAGCGCGAAAGTTGCAGCGACAGCGTTTACCTATTCAACATCAGTAAATCTTGTAGTATCAAATGGAGGTGTAAGTTCTGGAGGAGGTGGTGGCAATAGAAGAAGCTATAATACAAATACGACATATACGATTACACCTGTATCTTTAGGAGCAACTGTATCTTCATCTGTCTCAAGTGGTCAATTCACTCGCTTACTTCGACAGGGAATTAAAGGGGCTGATGTTACAGCGCTTCAGAATGCTCTTACAAAGGCAGGTCTCTACACTGGCCCGATCACTGGATACTTTGGAGCTCTTACAAAGGCTGCTGTCATTGCATATCAGATCAAGCTCGGTATTATCGTAAATGCAAGCGTGGCTGGTGCTGGTACTGTAGGACCAATAACGCGAGCAAAACTCAACACTCAGTAATTCAAAGGAAATCAAAAAACAGCCACGCCGCCTTTGGCGGCGTGGCTGTTTTCTTTTATTAAAATCTCTCAAATTTAAAGCAAACTTGATACAATAGAGACATGAATTCATCATCAAAATATGGGATGCAGATCGTCGCAGCGATTGTTTTCCTTGTGCTTGTTTTTGTTGGTATTTTTTATTTGGGAAAAGATCATTCACATACACCTAGTACGGTAAACATGACTCAAACAGGAGAGACGGCTACAACGACATCTACTCAGGATAAAAATACTTTTTCATCTGATACTTTTGGTATCACATTTAAATATGATTCGACACAAGCTGGAGTTGAAGCGGTTGGAAATAAAGTATTTGTATATCCGCTCAATACTGATCCTATAAAAGGACAGAGTATTCAAAGATTTGAGAAACTCCCAACCGAAACCCTCGAAGAATCTATCAAAAGACAAATTCTTAAAGGTTTTTCATCGACCGATTGCAAAGTCGAAGTATCACAAAGCAATAAATATCAAGGCGGCTACATGACAGCGGAAATATCTTATCCCGGAGCGACAGGTAAAGATGCGCCATTCTGGCAGAATGCGTCACTTTGCAATACTACATATGACAAGACAAATGGCATGCGCTATTTCCTCTATGACACCAATCATCCCGACAGATTTTATTTTGTAGATATCGGACAGTATCCGATCCTCGCGACAGAAAATATGACGTGGCAGGATACTATCGTGATCAAATAATTTTCTCCACGTTCCATGGAGTATGTTGTCTATATTCTCGAATGCGCCGATAAGACGCTCTATGTTGGTATTACAAATGATATAGAAAAAAGACTCGAAGCACACAACTCCAAAAAGAGCGGTGCACGCTACACCAAGAGCCGCAGACCGGTGATCTTAAAGTACAAAGAATTTCAGAAAAGTCGAAGTGAAGCTCTCAAAAGGGAAATGGCTATAAAAAAATTAAGTCGTGAAAAGAAACTTCTCCTCATAAAAAGTCGTAACCATTGATTTTTTATGAAAACAATGCTATAATTTTTTTAATGAAAACTCATAAAAACAATGGAGGATTTGGCGGTAATGGATTCAAGGGCGGATTTAAAAACAGAGGAGGTGGATTCAGAGATCGAAATAGCGGTGGTAGAGATTTCGGAGGCAAGGCAGAGATGCATGAGGCTGTTTGTGCCGGATGCGGCAAAACATGTGAAGTCCCATTTCGTCCAAATGGTAAAAAACCTGTGTACTGTAAAGAATGTTTTGCAGCTCAAGGCGGCGGAGCACCAGAGAGATCTTCTGAAAGACCCTCTGAAAGACCATTGCGAGATTTTCCACGGCGAGATAATAGAGATGACAGAGGTAACAGAGAAATGAGAAACGATCGTGGCGATTTCGGAAAGAAATTCGGCCCTATGCACATCGCTCAGGAATCTCATGCAAATCACGGAAATCTTGATGACCTTAAAAAACAGTTCGAGATAATGAATTCAAAGCTCGATCGACTTATCTCTCTTGCTGAAGCTTTTCTACCAAAAAAAGAAACAGTAGTTTCTGACAAAATTGAAAAGGCCCCAAAAATCTCGAAGAAACCTTCGAAGAAGAAATAATTTCTAAGTCATGGAGACTCCTGCTACAGAATACGATCTTATTGTTATAGGTGGCGGAGCTTCTGGAATGATGGCTGCAGGTGTCGCTGCGGCGCGTGGTCTTCATGTGCTTCTCTTGGAGAAAAATAAAACACTTGGCGAAAAGCTCAAGATTTCGGGTGGTGGCAGATGCAATATCACAAACGCTACATACGACATCCGTACACTGCTTCCCAAATATGGCGACGCAGAGCAATTTTTATTTTCTCCTTTCTCGAAGTTCGGAGTGAAAGATACTTTTGATTTCTTTGAAAAAAGAAAACTACCTCTCGTTGTTCAAAAGCAAAATAGGGCATTTCCTCACACTGAAAAAGCACTTGATGTTGTACAAAGTCTTCTCGCGTACATGCAGGAAGGAAAGGTGGATATAAAAACAGGGAGCACTGTGCAAAAAATTCTCACGGAGAAGAATCAGATTACAGGAGTTGTGGTGAAAACAAAAACTGCTGTCGAAACATATAATGCTAAGAATTATATTCTCGCTACAGGTGGTGTCTCACATCCTGAGACTGGTTCTACCGGAGACGGCTTTGGATGGCTTCGTGATCTTGGACACAGTGTAAAAACTCCGACTCCAAATCTTGTACCACTCGCTACAAATGACCCATGGAGTCGCATTCTTTCTGGTAATTCCATCGCTGAAGGAAAGATCACATTTTTTGTAGAACAGGGTGAAAAGCTTCAGAAGAAATTTTCCGAGAAGGGGAAAATACTTTTTACTCACTTTGGTCTCTCTGGGCCACTTATTCTAAACCTCGCAAGTAAAGTATCCGATCTTTTGCAGGAAGGGAAAGTTGTGGCTTCAATTGATGCATTTCCATCTCTTGATATTGGCGCACTCGATGCGAAGGTACTTAAAGCATTTGATGACAGTAAAAATAAAATGCTTAAAAATGTTCTCAGAGATTTTGTACCCGAAGGCATGGCTCCTGGAATGGCTCTTCTTATAACATCGACCAATCTTGAAACTAAAGTAAACAGCATCACCAAAGAAGAGCGAAGAAAGATTGTAGATATTTTGAAAGCACTTCCTGTTACGGTGACAGGTCTTATGGGGTACAACAGAGCCATTGTTGCAGATGGAGGAGTTGATATCAGTGAGATCGATACAAAGACAATGCGATCAAAAGTCTGCCCTAATCTTTTTATCACCGGAGATCTTCTTGATATAAATAGACCATCCGGAGGCTACTCGCTCCAGCTCTGTTGGACGACAGGGTTTGTCGCAGGCTCTAACGCTTAGCTCACATTTTCATCGCTAAATACCAAGTGCTGTGTTAAAGTATTTTTCCTGCTATAAAAATCAGAATAAATTCTGAATACGAATGCAAAAATCAATCGTCCTCAAAAATATTGAATACGCTGTCAATGAAAAGCCCATACTCCAGGACGTTTCTTTTCGCTGTAACGAAGACGAAAGACTTTGTATCTTCGGAGAAAACGGCGCAGGGAAGTCCACACTTCTTAAAATTTTTTGCGGTCAGCTCGAAGCCGACGCTGGCTCTATTCAAAAGCAAGGACATCTTCGTTTTGTCTACGTGCCGCAGGAATTCGATCACAATTTTAAAGAAAAAACTGTCGCAGAATATATAAAGATTGCGGCAGGTGATACTCTCACCAATAAAGTTACACAAATCGCAACATCACTTGGTTTCAATATCGAGTCACACAAAACAAAGCTTTGCGGCAAGCTTTCCGGTGGTCAGCAGAAAGCGGTGGTACTCAGTATCGCATTCGCCATCTCTCCCGATTTTATTTTGCTCGATGAGCCGGAAAATCATCTCGACATTGTGAGCCGTATCGCACTCATCACTCTCATGTCTGAGTTTCGCGGAGCGATCATTTTCATTTCTCATGACAGGCTCATCATCGACAATATCGCTACAAAAGTCGGCGAGCTTTCCGGAGGAAAGATGTATATCTCAGAAGGTGGATACGACGACTACATCGAAGCAAAGATGGAGCGCATCGGCGGACTTCAGCGAGAGTTTGATAAAGAATCAAAAAGAATCCGCCAGCTTTCCGCGTCTATTGTCATCCTTCAGCAAAAAGCACTTCGCGGAAAAGAGATCTCTGCATATAGGAGAGCAAAGGAAGAACTTGAAGCACTCAAAAAAGATCACAAAGAAAACGGCCGACCCGATGATAAACAAACAAGGATTAAACTTACGAGTAATGAAAATAAAATTCACGATGGCAAACTCATCTGCCGCGTCAAAGGTGCTATGTTTAAATACGAAGGAGCAAAAGCTCGCACATTTGGCGGTGCAGATCTTGAAGTGCGGACGGGAAATAAGATCGTGCTTCTTGGAAGAAATGGCTCGGGCAAATCTACATTTCTCAAATGCCTTACCGGTGGACTTCCTTTAAACACTGGAGAAGTCGCATGGGCCACAGGTATGAAATGGGCATATTTCGATCAGCATGCGGAATTTGATCCCGAAGTCAGTGCTGTGAAAGTCGCAGCAGATAAGCTTCATTGCTCGGAGACAGATGCACAAGCAGCGCTCGGTGCGATGAAGTTCGACAAGGCTCGCATGTTGGCTCCTACAAAAAATCTTTCAGGAGGGGAGAGAATGCGTCTTCGTTTTGCTATCGTCTTTGGACTAAAGCCCGATTTCATCATTCTCGACGAGCCCACAAATCATATCGACGAAGTCACTTGGGAAATCCTTCTTGCTGCATGCGTGAACTCAAAGAGCTCAATACTTCTTGTCACTCACGACTACGAATTCATCAAAGCATTCAATCCAAACTTCTTCTGGATGATGCATAACCAGCAGGTCCTTCCGCGATACAAAGACCTCGATGATCTTTTGGAAGAGATCAAAAACTAGATCTAAACTGTAATAGTCTGGAAATAAACTATAAATAAAAATTGACCGCTTTGTGTGCGGTCAGGATGCCTTTTTGTATGTCACTCGAGCCATCGATTTATTTTTCTCAGCCGGCTCGACGTTGATGATTTCCGCAGTGCCGCGCTCCTCACCGTGCCACCAGGCCGGAATGATATCACCAGCTCGGAGCTCGTAAGTTGCAGGTAGGAGCTGTGACAACTCTTTACCGCTTTGGAATTTCTCCAACACCGGTGAGAGGACGGTAACGTGAGGTTTTTCAGCTTGAGGCTTTTCCGCGGTTGCGGTCGGTTTTTGGTCCATAGAGAGCTTTTCGGTACACATTACACCTTTCGGTTTTTTTATCAACTCCCAAGTACATTTATAAAAAATAGGCACAAAGTGCCTTAGCGATCTGGTTTGCCACACCATTCCTCAAACTCCCGCTCACCTCGAGCGAAATCTTCCCATTGCCGCCGCCGAATCTCCTCGACAGAAGCGATATATTCCGGGCTCCGGAGTCGTTTCTCCAGGTCTTCAAAAAAAGTTGAAGGCTTTGTTTGAGATGTAGATTCAGGCTCTACAGTGGCCTTGTTGGGAGCTTTAAACATAAGGATCTTGCCAAGTCCTACTTTATCTTTTCTTCATTTTTTCTTCAACTTTGTATGGTAGTGTACAAACATAATTCCAAATCATGAATAAGATTGACACAGAAATTTTAACTATAGACAAGTCTATATCTGCCAACATCGACAGATTTGATACTTCAGAGAGAGGGTTATTGTCGCAGAATATTTTGTCACAACTTAGAAATTTTGTTGATCACATCTCATTAAAAGCATTTAGTAATGGTCAAGATTTTGACAACTCATATGAGAATATAAAAAAAGCTGAAACCTACGTTAAAACTAGAGGTGAACTCCGATTTTTGAGTAATTTTCACAAGCTTCTTCAAAAGACGATTTCTCACTATACCCCTGACGAAGAAAACTCAGAAAGATTGATGCTTAAGTATTATGAGTATATGTTGAAGATAAAGTCGTATCTAAAAAATACTTACGACTTGGAAGTGCTCAAGAATATAGATGTTTTCCCAATGAATACTGACTCGGTCCTCAAAGAGTATCACGAAAAGATCGCTGAAAAGATAATTCAACTAAAACCCGTCGACCCTAAAGGTGTTCACAGTGATAGATTTTACATTCAGAAGATAAAGCCCTTTTTTGTTAATTACGAAGTTTACTACGAAGTTACTTTTACACGCGCAAACGACAATACAAGTAAGTTTGATAGAGTGATCGCTTTCACTAGGTTAGATATTTCGGATAATTATGCAGTTAAACTGTCCTTAACTACTGACAATATTAAGATCATAGACAAGAATATGCCCATTCAAATCATCAATGATTGGGAAGTATCTATTCGCCCTTGCGAGTTGAATAATTTTGCAAAAATATTTGGAAAAGATCCTAAGATCCAAAATGCAAATGAGTATAAGGAACTGATGAGATTTTTGACCAAGACTGGACTTAATCTTATAGAGTTTATTGATTTGTCAGATGATTACTACGAAAGTGTTAGGGCTAAGATAGTTAGTACTGCAAAGACTAAATATATCTTTGACGTATTGGATAAAGTCCGTGCTTTTATAAAAGCCAAGAAGCCAGGGACAAATATAACCAGATATCTCCTATATAGGCTTAATAATAAGATTATTAAACAGCAGTACAGTATTGATGAGTGCGACAAACTTTCAAATTTAAAACTGGAATACGGCTGTATCCCGTTTGATGAAATGCCTTTTAATTCATCGCCGCTTAATCATAAGCCAAGAATACATGACTTATTCGATTGTATCGATGCGACAGGACGAGAACATGAAATGTTGGCAAAGTTCATAACGAATAAAAATGAGATTGATGGTCAGCTTTATACTCCAATAAGTGAAACTAAAGGATTTAAAAATGTCGACATGTTAATTGAGAAATACAATTCTTTATTGTATTTCAAACATGAATATCGAAAGTTGGAAAAGTTTAAGGACCATGTATATATAAAAGGTTATGAAGAAGCTGCGTTATATATCATTAGAAAATTGACCGATCTTTCTGCTTCAGGTATTAGAAACTATTCAAATTCTATAGATTCTTGGCTTCAAACATCCACACACATCGTTGACTGCGAAGAGAAAAAGGATGCGTTAAAAAAACTTTTTGAAAAATCAAAAGTTGCATTGGTGTACGGTGCTGCAGGGACGGGAAAGTCGACGATGATAAATCACATCTCGAACTTTTTTAATGATAAGACGAAGCTTTATCTCGCAAATACTAATCCCGCAGTAGACAACCTTAGGAGAAAAGTGCAAGCTGCTAACTGCACATATAAGACAATCAGTAAATTTATTTCACTGAAAAATACTGATACAGATTACGATATATTGATCATTGATGAGTGTAGCACCGTCAGTAATTCAGATATGCGATTGGTACTTGAAAAGGCAGACTCCAAGCTTCTTGTCCTGGTTGGTGATGTGTTTCAGATTGAGTCTATAAACTTTGGAAATTGGTTTAACATAGCCCAATCTTTCGTTCCTCAGACCTCAAGATTTGAGTTGACTAAGCCATATCGAAGTACCAACGAGAAGCTCATTACTCTCTGGAATAAAGTAAGAAACATAGAAAATGATATTCTTGAACATATTACAAAGAATAAGTACTCCATAAAGCTGGACAAATCTTTCTTTGTGAGTGCTGAAGATGACGAGATTGTGCTCTGTCTGAATTATGACGGTCTATATGGGATCAATAACATCAACAGATTCCTTCAGAGTAATAATAAAAATAGCCCTATATATTGGGGCGTGCATACTTACAAAATAGGAGATCCTGTTCTGTTCAATGAGATGAACAGATACTCACCGCTTATTTATAACAACCTTAAGGGTAAGATCGTCGGTATCAAAAAAACCTCAAATAAAATTGAATTTGACATTGAGATCGATAAGGTAGTAAATGAGTTTGATGTCGAAGGCTACGACTTCCAGTTAATTGGTAACACTTCTGATGGAAGTAAATCTATTATTCGTTTTTCTGTAAATATGTATGTTAGTACAGATGAAGATGATGATGAATCATCTTCAAAAGCGATAGTTCCATTCCAGGTTTCTTACGCTGTCTCTATTCATAAGGCACAAGGATTGGAATTCAATTCAGTTAAAATTGTCATAACTAATGAGATAGAGGAGATGGTTACACATAATATTTTTTATACAGCTATCACGAGAGCAAAAGAGAAGCTAAAAATATATTGGACTCCGGAAACAGAAAATAAAATATTGAATGGCTTAGAAAAAAGAAATACAAAGAAAGATATTGCGTTATTGCTCCTAAAATTAAATGAATAAATTAACAAACCAGAACAAATATTTAAATAAAAATGCCTAATTTTACACACAAGAATTAAGGTTGGAGGATATGATAAGGTAATCTGGCACTACGCAGTGCTCTGCTTCAGTGTTTCTTTACCCCCCTTTTTTTTGCTCAGTTGCCTGACGACTGACGAGAAAAATTCCAAAAAGGAGAGCGTAAGATGGCTTTCATTACGGACCCTGATGGATATGAAGTAGAACTCTTAGAAAGATGATAAAATAACTATGTTAGTTTAAGAGCAATAAAAAATAATTATGGCAAAAGGAGACGGACACAAAAAAGAAAAGAAGAAACCAAAGAAGAACAAGAAATAGTTTTCTAAATGACGCCAAGGGCGTCATTTTTTATATTCATTAAATAAAAATTCGCGTCGATGACGCGATTATACTGTCTGGAGAAGTTTGAGTGCCTCGAATGCCGTCGCTGCATTTTGATTGTCACGGCTTGCGACTCGCAGGCGTTCCTTCGAGGTCTCGAAGATCAATCCGCAGATCAGTCCAGGATGGTTGAGGAACAACTCTTCAAAAGGGCGAAGTACATTGCAGGGGCAGTCGTAGATGACTGTAACTCCAGCGAAGATGACATGCGAGGGTCCGCCGTCAGTCCCGATATACCGCTCGGGTTCGCTTTTTTGATTGGTAAGCCAGCCTGCATACTCTTCATCCTCCATGCCTTCACCCTCAGTGTCAAAATGCATTCGCCCGCAGAGGTCGCATATGCATGATGAGGATCGTCCGGAAGCCCGGAAGAGCACGTCAGTGAAGGTCTTTGAGGGTTTTGTGGTGGAGTAGATTGGAAGTGTTCCAGGCTGTGCTGTAGGAAGAAACGGGAATTTATTCATAGATCGATTGACTACTCTCGAGATTACAGTTTTTTAAGCGTTGGTCAATCGTGTATGATACTCGCATGTTTAAGTGGATCATTCGAAGAAAAAGGGTACGAATTGTGCGGCGGAGGCGTGCAAGGAAGCCAAGAAAGCAGAGCAAAAAGACAAAAGAAGAGCTCGCAAAATACAGAGAGGCCGCGCGAGAGCTTGCTCTCAGACGTCTTGAATATTTCAACCAATTTTATGGATTTAAATGGAATCGGATCTTCATCAAAGCTCAAGTGTCGCGCTGGGGAAGCTGTTCTGCAAAGGGGAATATAAATTTCAATTATAAGATCGCACTGCTACCTCTAAAACTTTCCGACTACATCATCGTCCATGAGCTTTGTCATTTGGGAGAGTTCAATCACTCTGAAAAGTTTTGGGATTTGGTAGCGCGGACTGTTCCTGACTGGAAAAAATGCCGAGCGGAGCTTCGAAGAAATGAAAAGTTTTATATAGAAAATGTCGTCAGCGCATCATAAAAAAATAATAAGTCATTTTAAAAGCAGAAAGCCAAAGGAGACTTTTTTCGACAATGAAAGATATCTTTTGAGTACCCATTATTATTATGGGTTTACGGTGCCGGAGCGCCGCGTACTCGCAAAGAGCTGGCTTAAGGAAAACAGAGATATTTCAAAAAAAGATTTTCTTTCATTTGTAGATGAGCTTTATGACGGGCATTCATATGATGAAAAGACACTAGCGAGCATGCTTTTGGAATATTCTCCGTATATGAGAAAGGAAGTCCGGTTTGCGGATTTAGACCGCTGGCTAAACGGACTTGTGGGCTGGGCAGAGATTGATTCTTTCTGCTCGGGAATTTATACAGGCGAAGAAATGATAGAGAGGTGGAAAGAGTGGGAGAGGTTTATTTTAAAACTCTCGAAAGATAAAAATATCAATAAGCGTCGTGCTGCATTGGTGTATCTGGTGAAGCCTTTGAATTTCTCTAAAGAAAAGCGAGTGCTCGACTTTTCACTTGGCATTGTTGAAGCTCTTAAACATGAGAAGCCAATCGTTATTACGAAAGCAGTTTCGTGGGTGCTTCGCATGGGTGTAAAGAATTTTAAAAAAGAGATCGCGAACTATGTAGAAGCGAATAAAATATCGCTTCCGAAGATCGCAATTCGAGAAACTTTGCGAAAAATCGCTACTGGAAAGAAATAGTTTGTATTTGTTAAGGAAAGTGGGGAAAAAGCTCGTGCTTTAAGGAGTTTTTTGGGCTAAAATAATAGTTGAGCTTGCGAAAGAAAACCCATGATGACCGGCCGAAGAAGTGTCTTCGGTGTTTTTTGAAAAAACTTTCTCGCACTCGATACATGCCCAAAAAAGAGCATTTAGTACTCATATTCTCACTTTTATTTTTTATACTTTTTACGCCTTTTCGGGCTTCCGCAGCATGGAATAATAGTCCGTATAATCCTGGTGAAACTCTAAACCCAGAATGTGCGCCGACGGAAGATAACTGTACAGTAACACTGCCAATTTCTTCACAATGGTCAAACAACGAGGGAAGTATTTATTACAACGACGGGTTTGTGGGTATTGGAAATAATGCGCCAAACTACAATCTTGATGTAAACGGCGATATCAATTTCACAGGAACTCTCTACCAAAACGGAACTCCTTTTTCTGGAAGTCAGTGGACAGATCAAGGTGAAGGAGTGCTGACATATACAAATGGAAGTGTTGGTATTGGCACGACAAATCCAACTGCCACACTTGATGTAAACGGTAATCTAAAAATTTCTGGACTTGGCAACGGTCTTTATTTTCCGGACGGTACTTTCATGGGTACATCTGCATCGACAACAACGGGTATCACAACTCCTGACGATCTTTCTTTTGCAGCAGACAGTGATCTCAATGGCGAAGGACAAATTGTCTTTGCGACAAATGGAAATCCTGTGATGAATATCGTGAATAATGGATTTGTCGGCATCGGTACGACGAATCCATTATCGATGCTAGATATTGCAACAACATCTAGCGGCCAGAATACACTGCTTACACTTCAAAGTAATTTTGGATCTGACAACGAAGGTTCAAATATTGCTTTCCGTGATACGAATGTGCCCTTTTTTGCTGACCCGGCTGCAAGTATTCAATCTGTAGCATACGCTCCTGGCGGAGCAGGGCTAGCGTTCAGTACAAATCAGGGAGAGTGGGGAGATTTTGGTTTGAGAGAAATCATGAGACTTACTCCATTTGGAAATGTCGGTATTGGTACTGATCATCCTTTTTTCAATCTTGATGTCAACGGCGACATTAATTTCACAGGAAATCTTTATAAAAATGGTGAGCTGTATGCAGGACTCGGCGCGAGTTCTTCGCCGTTCATCGATGATGGTACAGAAGTTTATTACAACGGAGGTAACTATGTCGGTATTGGCACGAATAATCCGACAGAGTCACTTGATGTAAACGGAATAACACAAGCAAATGCTTTTTATATAACTCCAAGTACGATTGGAAATTTGCGCGGAGGATTTATCGGAGATGGTTTGAACGATGAATCAAATAGACAGACTCTCAATCTTGGACTCAACTTCGCACAGTTTGGAGATCGCGATACAAGTCTCGGTGGTTCCATTCTTCGGTTTGATGCGCGAGACGGTAAACCTGTGATGTCTGTTGTGTACGATACACCAGGACACACAGGTGGCGGTGGAGATGAAAGTTTCCCATTTATGGTGACAACAAACGGAAATGTTCTTGTTGGAAATGCTTGGGGTGGTGACAACAATACGGGTACAGGAAATGGCGAGGATTTGCAGGTGCATGGAACGGGATTTTTTGGTACTGGAGTTGGTATTGGCACGAATGCGGGTTCATATGCTCTCAATGTTGATGGTGATGTGAATTTTTCAGGAAACCTTTATCAAAATGGTGTGGCTTTTACTGGCGGCGGATCATCACCATTTACGGATGATAACAGTAATGTGTATTACAACGGCAATGAGAATGTTGGTATTGGTACGAATAGCCCCAACGCAAAACTTTCTCTTGGTAGCGCACTCGGTAACAAGATTGCTTTGTATGATGGTGCTCCAGGTGCAGCATATGGTTTTGGAATCCAAAATTATTTGCTCCAGATGTACACAGACACTTCGAGTTCTGATATGCAATTTGGCTATGGCGGAGATTCAAGTACTTTCACACCAAATGTGACATTTAAAGGAAATGGAAATGTCGGTATCGGTACAACAACACCACTACATAAACTCGATGTGTATGGAACTTTTGGAGTAACAAATACATCATTTGTCGGTAACGTCGGCGGACTCTATTCATTTTGGTATGGAGGATCAAATCCTGAAATCGGCGGCATGATCCTTTCAACGCAATTTGGTCCAGTCGACGTCGATGATTATGCTCCACAAGGTGTAGAAAATAATTACGCTGGAAATATCTCTGGATTTATCAAAGCAGACTATAGCGAAACGTATACGATTCATTTGAGCGCCGACGATGGAGTGCGTTTGTGGATTGATGGAAATTTGGTGATCGACGACTGGAATGACCAGGCGACATGTACAGCACACACCGCGACGGTAAATCTTGTAAAAAATAAATGGACTGCAATAAAGATCGAGCATTATGTAGGTTCTGATGCGACGGGAGAGTGTTTGCATCTTTCATGGGAGAGCAATAACCAATCACTCCAAATAATTCCTGCAGATCACATGGCACTGCCAAGTGATGGTGTCGTACATCCGCTTACGGTATCGAATGGATTTGTTGGTGTGAATAATGTTGCGCCTGGATTTAATCTTGATGTGAGCGGAGACATTAATTTCACGGGAAATATTTATCATAACGGCTCGCTCTTTTCTGATGGCAAAGCAGCAAGCACTTCGCCTTTTACAGATGATGGAACATATGTGACATACACCGGAGGAGAAAATATTGGTATTGGTACTGCAACACCTGCGTATGCTCTCGATGTAAATGGAGCAATTGGAAATTCTAATGGCAATCTTACTTTCAATGCTGGTATGCCGAATTCTGTAACAAGTGTGGCTGCACCCGCACGAGGATCAATAAAAATTAATACTCAGCCCGCTGACGGCGACACAGTGACAGTAAGTGATGGTAGTCGATCAACAGTGTTTGAATTTGATAGTGATAATAGTGTGGCGAGTGGTCATTACGCTGTTGAAATTGATCCCGTCACTATTATTGGTACCGCAAGTAATTTCAATAATGCCATTATTATTAACCACAATCTTGGCAATCTAAGTGTTCATATGGATAGTGGCGAAGACATTCCGACTCGTTATTTTCCTTTGGTGAATGATAACAATGGTCCTTCTGGAAATGTTTTCATTACAAAAGCAAGTAGTGCGCTGTCGGTCAGTGGTATGTGGGGAGGGGCAGATGATGCGACTGGTTCGCAATTGGTCCTTACAACATCGGGAAATCTTGGAGTTGGCGTTTTGTCGCCAACTCACAAGCTTGATGTCGGCGGAGATATTTTTGCATCAGGTGATATTTGTTCACAGTTTTCAAATGGATGTATGAGCTCTTTCTCAGATATGAGACTTAAAACAAATATTACAAATCTTGCAGTCGCATCAGATACGACATCGACTCTCGATAAACTCACAGCGCTTGATGCAGTGACATTCAATTGGAATAGCACGTATCTTTCTATGTATCCGATGATGAACGGACAAACTAAAAATTATGGTCTTATTGCACAAGATGTGGCAAAGCAATTCCCAGATTTGGTACATTTGGCACCAAATGGTTACTACACTCTTGATTACACACATCTTACCGCTGTAATCATTGAAGCGGTGAAAGAGCTTTATGCGAAGGTGAATACATTGGCGGAGGGAATTTTCGACAAAATTTTTGCTCATGAAGTGGATACAAGTAAATTGTGTGTGGGTGACACATGTGTCACTGAAAAAGAACTTCAGGAGCTTCTTTCGAAACAAAACATAGCACCTTCTTCTTTTAAAGATGCGACATCATCTACTGAGGAATCAACGTCGACTCCAGATATCATGAGTGTTTCGCCAGATACTTTGAGTACCTCAACTCCCGAGGTTGTAGCAACATCAACACCTGATTCTTCTCAAACCCCAGTACAAGATGATTCACAGAGTGAGCAAGTTTCAAATACTCCAGATAATCAAGCGACTACAGAATAGTTATGGCTCGAAATGTGAGAAAAAATAACGCACTCATCATTCTTGTCTCACTTTTTTTTCTTTGTTCCACTTCTGTCTTTGCTTCATCACAAACTGTTGATGCTTCGCATTCATATGCATGGGGAGAAAATATGGGATGGATCAATTTTGCCCCGGAAAATAATGGTGAGTATCAAGGCGTTGTTGTAACAGACGCTTCTGTAACAGGATATGCGTGGAGCAAAGAGTATGGTTGGATCAATTTCAGTCCGACGAATTCTGGGCAGGGAGTTTCTATTGATGCGAATGGACATCTCAGTGGTTCTGCATGGGTTCCAAATCTCGGTTGGCTTTCTATGAGTGGAGTGACAATTGGAACAGATGGAAAATGGAGTGGTATAGCAGGAAATGAAGGAGATGCTGTGGGTAGAGTAAATTTTGATTGTAATCTCTGTGATGTGCGCAACGCTGTTTCAAATACACAAAATAGTGGAACCTCTTCAATAGCGGCACGAATTGGAAGTGCTGGCGTCATACATAGTGATAGCAATTTTTTTCCATCTATTTATCCTGTCGTCAATCACATAGTGACTAACAAGAATGATCCAAAGAAAGTTTTTCCAAATGATTCGTCTAATTTGTCAGGACTTTCACACGCGAAAGTGTATGTACCTGCCGGCGCTTATCCTCAAAAAATTACAGTCACAACACACATTGTAAATGCCACTTTCGATGTGATCATAGAAACCCTTGGAAAAGTTTTCTTTGATATTGTTGCAAAAGATCCATCAGGAAAGGAGATTCATACATTTAGCAAACCGCTTACGATTACACTGACTGTGCCGGAGTCTCTTGTTGGCGAGAAGATCGGTGTATTTTGGTTTGATACGACAAAAAATACATGGAGTGAAGTACCGAACATTAAAATAGATGGAAATACTGTGACATTTTCAGTATCTCACTTAACACGATTTGCGATCATGAAAATTGGCAAAGCTTCTGCCGAGGTAATGCCTGAAACACAGAGTCAAAGTAATAATATAAATACAAAAATCTTTCTAGTATGCGCTGCGATCGTTACCTTGTTGTATGTGCTTTTGCGCCGTAGAATAAGAGAATGATCTTACCGGGACATTTAGCTGCTGGATATCTGACAACATATGCTGTGCTTCATGTTGCTGGTTTTCAATTTTCTGGAAATGAAAATATTGCAATCTATACGATCGGTACCCTTTTAGGTGATGGTCCAGATTTTGATATTTTCTTAAGTTTCCTCAAAAAGAAAACTTTGACTCCTGCAGTCACCGATGGGCACCGCGGCTATATTACACACACCGCGATCTTTTGGTTTCTTTTTGGCTGCGTTGTCTTTTTCTGCGGAGATATTTTTGCAAGTGATTTTGTAAAAGCTTTGGGACTTTTGGTATGGCTCTCACCGTGGAGCCATCTACTTTGTGATTCATTTGTCTTTGGGGCCAAATGGTTCTGGCCTTTGTCGGATAAATTTTTTACTTTTCCATTTGAATGGGCGAAGAAAGATGTGCCACGAATATCGCGCTGGAGTGGAGTTATTAAAAATCATTTTAAAAGTATTTCTGGAATTGCAGAGATTCTTGTTACAGCACTTGCGCTTGCTGTGTTTATATGGGGATGAAAGAAATAGATCGGTGCTGTAAAAAATATTTTAATTTCTTTATTGTTTTTATTTTTCTTTCGTTTTTTTGTGAAGCCTCTGCTGTTGTGGCGCAAAATATTCCATCACCCTTGAAGCAAAAGATCGGTACAGTCTATCTTACTTTTGATGCGGACATGACTCCTCACATGAAAGATGAGGCGGAAAAAGGAAAGGTTGGGCTTTGGTATAGCCCGGGAATTATTTCATATCTTGAAGAAAGGGAAGTGCCAGCAACAATTTTCACGACAGGAATGTTTGCAGAAATGTATCCAGGAGTGATTCGTGCGGCCGCAATGAGTGGGCTTTTTTCAATACAAAATCACACATATGATCATGCGGCATTTACAGTTGGGTGCTATGGTCTTTCAGTCGTTACGCAGGAGAAAGCAAAGACAGAAGAAATAAAAAAGGCGACAGAAATAATTACTGATCTTACAGGAAATGCTCCGACGTATGTACGACTGCCGGGGCTTTGCAGAAATAAAAGCGACAGCGAGCTTATAAAAAAACTTGGCTACAAAGAAAGTGATGATGGGATTATTTCAGAGGATCCACATCAGATGGATGCAAAGAAAATTGTTGCTATGGTACTTGGAAAAATAAAGCCGGGAGATAATATCGTGATCATGCATCTTGGGGGACCAAATGCTCCAAAAACTGAAGAGGCTTTAACAAAGCTCATCCCTATTTTATCCACAGAAGGGTATGACTTTGCGCATTTATAAAGCACTTTAAGCTCATCTGTAAGAGTGGTGCTCTGCACCCGTCTTCTTAAAGGTAGCGTATAATAGAGATACGCGAAGAAGCATTCTCGAGCTTCTTTATGAGGAAAAGTTTAATCTATAAATATTAAGTATGAAAAAGGGAATTATTATTGGTTCGGCACTCGCACTTACACTTGCGGTAGCAGGTGGTGCGAGCGCACAGGACGTAAATGTTGGTGTAAGAGCTAATGCTAATGTGAATGTAGGACGACCTCCTATGGGTCAGCCTGCTGGGCAGCCGGGACGTCCACCACAGGGACAAGGTATGGGAAGAGATGATGGACGAAATGGGAATCCTGCAGTGATGGGTGTTGTAAAAGCAATTAGCGGAACAACAATCACGCTTACAGGACAGGGAAGCACGACTATTTCTGTCGATGCATCAAAAGCTACATTTATGAAAACTGGTGCAGGAGCATCAACAACATCTGCGACAATCGCAAACGTTGCTGTCGGTGATCGACTGATCGTTCTTGGATCACTCTCAAATGGAAAAGTGGTTGCTACAAAAATTATCGACGGCGTAGGAATGGGAAATGATCGCGGCGGAGTGATGGGAATTCTTGGAGCAGAGCGACCTGTCGTTGTTGGATCAGTTTCTGCAGTCAATGGAAACACTCTTACAGTTGCTTCACGAAATAACACTTCATTTACAGTTGATGCAACAAATGCAACAGCGGTAAAATGGGCAAACAATGCGACAAGCACAATAGCAATCTCATCGATTACGGTAGGAGATAATGTTGCAATCGTCGGTACCGTATCAAGCACTACGGTGACAGCAACAAAAATTATTGATGGACTTCCAATCGGACGAAATGGTGAGCCAGATATGCATGGTCCTACATCAACACCACCAGGAAATGGTGTTCACGCAGGATTCTTTGGCAAGATCATGGATTTCTTTGCTCGACTAAAGTTCTGGTAAAGTAAAAAATTAAAATAAAAGCCGCGCCTCGCTATAAAACACTGCGAGCGCGGCTTTTTTATATAAAAAAATTGACCGCTATGTTGGGCGGTCAGTGAAAACCTAAGATTTCTAAATCTCTTCTTGCTTCTTCGGGAGTTGTCGGGCGATGAATTGCATTACGGTACTCACTTCCTGGAAGGCGATTGCCAAACATGTGTCGAATGCTTTTCACATCGCATTCGTTTGCGGAAAAATTTTTCCCAGCAATGACTACAAGTTTTGCGATAGCGTCTTCACCCTCGACTAGATATGCTTTGCAGTTTGAGCCCCACAAATAACTCACAGTTTTTTGAAGAGTTTCAGGCGACAAATGGCCATACATTCGATTGACGAGCGGCTGTGTGAAGTGTACATCTTTCCATTCCAACACTCGAAGCCCGGCTTCTTCTATGATTCGAAGAATTCGCTCCTCGTGCTCTTCAGCACCAGGTTTTATGAAGTAACAAGTTCTTTCCAAAGTACTCCTTTCGCTGGTGAAAATTATGCAGGAAAAGAATTTTTAGGTCAAAAAAATCCCTGCCGATAAAGTCGGCAGGGATTTTTTTAATGAGTCGGAACTGTTCCACCTGCGAGATGCAACAGGACGAGAAAGATACCGATCGAGATGAGAAAGAGGCCTAAACCTACTGGAGAACCCCATGAGAACCATGAGCCCCAGCTTCGCCAGTTGCGAAGAGTTTCTTCCTTTATTTCACGATCGTCTTCGTCTTTGATGTTTCGAAGAATGCTTTCTTTGATACCATCAACGACTTCTTTCGTGAAGCTTTTCTTGTCTTCCATACTATATGTATTTGTCTGATAAGCGACCGCCTGTTCGCTTTATATTCTGATCTTCCTCTCGATTTTTCACGAGGCTTTCGTGGGAGAGGTGGTTGTATGATCACATTAAGCGTATAAGAGAAGCTCCACGGCGTCAATTAGGATGCGTAGTCTCTCGTCATTAGATGAAGTCGCACAAGTGTTACTTCAAAGAGCATACGGACCATACCAGTCATGCTCATATGGCTTCTGTCATCGTTGACCCAACGGATTGGTACTTCTTTTACTTTAAATTTAAATTTCTCAGCGAGCGCAATAATCTCTACATCGAATGCCCAATAGAAAATTGTCTGATGAGAAAATATTTTTTCCGCAGCTTCACGTGAGAAAATTTTGAAGCCGTTTTGGGTGTCCTTTACTTTTACTGGTACAAGAAGATGCACAATCCATGCGAACACTTTTCCAAGAGTCTTTCTCCAACCTGGTTGAGGGTGGATGACAATTGCGCCTTTCGCAAGACGTGAACTTACGACAACATCGTAACCGTTTTGCGCAAAGCGAAGGAGTTTTGCAAGTTCGCTAATATCAGTGGAATTATCAGCATCAGTAAAGAGACGAAAATCTCCCTTAGCAGCAAGCATTCCTTGTTTTACTGCCCAGCCTTTTCCATAACTTGCTTCTTTAATAAGACTGAGGTTTGGAATATTGCTTTTATAAATCTCGACGATTTCTGCTGTTCTATCTTCTGAGCCGTTATCAACAACGATGATCTCACTTTGATATTTTTGTTTTGCAAGATACGAATAAATCGCAGAAAGGGTTTTTCCTATTCTTTTTTCTTCGTTATATGCGGGGATAATAATTGATACAAGCATTTTATTTAATTTATTTAGGCTACTTTGAATACGAATTTCTTATAACCAATGAAATTCCAAGCGAGGGCACCACATGTACCAATGAGCGCGCCGATATTTGCAGCGTAGAATGTTGGGAGCACAGGTGACATAACTGAGAAAAAGAAAAGTGCGAGGAGGGAATTAATCACAAGGCCTACAACACTTACACCAAGGAAACTTCCAAGCTCAAACTGTGTGTGCTCACCGTACTGATGAAGAACACGACGATTTCTTTTAAATACCCATCTTTTATTCCAGAAGAAACTATTAACCACAGCGACTGAGAAGGAGATCGAGCGGAAAACAATATAAAGGAAATGGTTATTTCCGCCGAGACCGAATGCCGAGATAAGAATATTAAGTACGGCAAAATCGATAGCAGTGTTGAGCACACCAACAAGGATAAATCGCACAACTCTTCTCATATCCTTTGTATTTTTTTGTAATGGCATAATCTCTTCCATACAAAAAGGTAGACGACAAATGATGGCTATCGTGACAGCCATTTCAAACATGAGCTTACTGTCATAATCACTATAGCGCTCCGTCTCTTTGTACATGAAACAAAACACATTTATGAAAAATAAAAAAATAGGCATCATGTTCGCGTGCATGATGGCTTTCATATATATGTTTACTTTTGCAGGTGTTGCATCTGCGGCACGGAATCAATCTCATGGTGACCGAAATACAAATAGAATAAATAGAACAACTCCTGCTGAGAACTCGTTGGTGCCACATGCTTCGTCTACTACTACACCTGCAGATACTTCTTCTGGTCCTGACAATGGTGCAAGTACAACTCGAAGTTTTATTTTCCCATCACTTTTTATTTTCGGAAATCCAAATCATGCAACAACAACTCCGATCACTACTTCAACTTCAACAAAAGCGACTGTAAATGCAACAACAACTGCTACTACTACGGCAGTTATACCAACGGCAGGATCAGTCTATTCAACTATTCAAAATAAACCAAAAAATCCGAGGACTCCATCAGTCGGTCTCCGCAATGAAAAATCTGCGGCAGGTGATGCTTCGACTGCATCTGCAATTTCACCATATGAAAAAGCTCGCCTTGGTGTGCCAATGACATTTTCATTGGGTGTCACTGCGCTCGCGCTTGGCCTTCTTGGTGTGCTTTTGATTGCAGGCAAAGAAGGTAAGAGGGCGATCGAGAAAGCGACAGCGCTTCCGAGAAGCATTATGGGAAATTCATCACGCTTCTCATCACGAAAGATGTCGCTTGGTCATTAATTTCAATTGTTTAACTTAAAATTTCATGGAAAAAAACTATGTCATCGGGTATGCGTTGATTGTACTTGCCGTTATCCTGTGTATTGCAATTCTTTATTTCAATGGCGTTTTCGGTCACACTTCACTTGTCTTTTCTGATAAAGATATGGTCACATCGCTCTGGTCTCATTATAAGAGCGATTATATAAATCCCGATGGACGCGCGATCGATAAGAGTCAGAACAACATTACAACATCCGAGGGACAGGGTTATTTGCTTTTGCGTGCAGTGTGGATGGATGATAAAGGAACTTTCGATAAAGGATTGCAGTGGACGAATAATAATTTGAAGCACAAGGACGACAATCTATTTGCGTGGCTTTTTGGAGAAAAAACAGACGGCTCATATGGAATTCTTACAGATAGGGGAGGACAGAATGCAGCAACTGATGCTGATACTGATATTGCGCTCGCACTTGTTTTCGCATACGACAGATGGAATGACACAAAATATCTCACTGAAGCAAAGGCGATCATGGGTGATATTTGGGATAAGGAAGTAGTGGTAATAGCAGGAAAGCCATATCTCACTGCAAACAATCTTGAGAAATTTTCTTCCTCAAAACCCATCATCAACCCTTCATATTTTGAACCATATGCATATCGCATCTTTGCAAATATAGATCGCAGCCATGATTGGGTTTCTCTTGTCGATACTTCGTATGCACTTCTCAATAATTCTGCGTCTTCACAACTTGATAAAGGAAGTTCCTCTGGTCTTCCACCAGATTGGATAGAAATAGATAAAACAAAAGCTGCAATTTCTGCAACAGGAATTTCAAATCTCACGACAAACTTTAGTTTCGATGCACTTCGTGTGCCATGGAGAGTTGCACTTGATTATGAATGGTTTAAGGCTCCTGAAGCAAAACAATACCTCGATAAGCTTGGATTTCTTTCATCACAGTGGCAAAACAGTAAGATGCTCGCCTCTGTATATGGTCATGATGGCTCTATTGTTGCGTCTTCAGAAGTACCTGCGATGTATGGCGGCGCTATAGGTTATTTTGCCGTTTCAGACACTGCAGATGCAGACGATGTTTATAATCAGAAACTTAAAATTTTATTCGACCAAGATACGGAAAATTGGAAAACGCCACTTAGTTATTACGATGCAAACTGGGCGTGGTTTGGAATTGCCCTTTACGACAATCTCCTTCCGAATCTTTCCTCGGGAATAAGCTATGAAAAATAATTCATTCGAAAAAGCAAAAACAGCATTTTTGCAAACAAGAAGCCATAGAGGACTTTTCACGGTAACAGCTATTTTATCGGTCGTGTATTTCTATGTGATCGCTTTCACTTTTCCTGTGGGAGTCAGTCTTCTCTTCGCTCTTCTTATTGCTGGTGAAATTTTTCATGTGTATCAAGTGCTCTCTTTCATTTTCACAACATGGGATACAAGCTATCTTCATAAAAGAGATCCATCATTTACGCCACATGTGGATGTTTTCATTACTGTAGCAGGAGAAGAAGCGGATATTGTTGAAGAGACAACACGAGCTGTAAAGAATATGACCTATCCTGATTTTTCTGTATATATTCTCAATGATGGATATGTTGCGAAGAAGGAGAATTGGAAAGAGGCAGAAGACGTGGCAGAAAAACTCGGTGTATTTTGTATTACTCGAAAAACACCAGGAGGTGCGAAAGCGGGAAATATAAATAATGCACTTCGAGAAACAGGATGGGGCGAAGGAAATGGACTCGTTGCAATTTTCGATGCTGATCATATTCCACACGCAGATTTTCTTTCAAAAACTGCTACATACTTTTTTGATCCTAAAGTTGCTTTCGTACAGACTCCGCAGTTCTATAGAAATTTTGCGAAAAACTATATTACACGAAGTGCGTGGGAACAGCAGGAACTTTTCTTTGGCCCGATCTGTCGTGGTCGAAATAGATTCAATGGTGTGACTATGTGTGGTACAAACATGGTACTTCGTCGTGACATGCTTTGTTCTGTAGGTGGAATGTCGGAAGATAGTATTGCTGAAGACTTTCTTACTGGTCTTTTGCTTCACGAAAAAGGTCTTACGTCTGTCTATGTGCCAGAAGTCCTCGCTGAAGGTTTGGCGCCAGAAGATTTTCTCTCGTATTCAAAACAACAATTCCGATGGGCAAGGGGAGGTTTTGATGCACTCGCTTTCGGTTTTCTTAGTCGACGCCATCTTTCTCTTGCACAGAAATTTCAGTATTTCTCTTCGATCAGCTTCTATTTCTCAGGACTTGTGGTTGTGATGAATGCGCTTATTCCAGTTATCTTCCTTTACACCGGAATGATCGCGTTTACTGTTTCAACAATGTTCCTTGCCGCTATATTCCTTCCCTATATCTTCCTTACACTCTACATGATTCAGCTTTCAAGTAATTTTTCATTCACATTCCGCGCTCTTACATTTTCAATGGGTGCATTCACGATCCATATCAAAGCTATTTGGGCTGCGATCACTCGCGAAAAATCTTCATTCCAAGTGACACCAAAGAAGCAGGTGGAGGGAAATTTTGTCTCACTTGTTATTCCGCATATTGCTTATATTGTTCTTGTTCTTGGTGGTATTCCTATTGCACTTATGCGTGAAGGATTTTCTGCATCATTTATTGCAAACATCGCTTGGGCAGCTCTTATGGTCGGAGTATTCGTTCCGTCAATTTATGCCGCTCTTCCATCGGGAGCAAAATCGCATTCAAAACATGTAGCGAGAACAGTTGATAAATCTGTTTCTGTTTCAGTCTAAATAAAATCCATGGAAAACGAAGTTAAAAAAACAGAAGCTGCGCCTTCGTGGATATCGACAGATTTTCCGATCATTTTAATGCTTATGCTATTTGCGGCGCTTCTCTCGATCGTATTCTTCAGAGAGCAAAGTCTCCGCCTCGATGAATCACAAAGTATTTGGCAGACATCGCGTACAGTTATGGGGATGCTTTCTCTTGTAGGTAAAGATGTGCACGTGCCGCTCTATCATCTTATTCTCCATACGTGGCAAATATTTCTTGGAAATGATGTTGCCGTCGATAGGCTTCTTTCACTTGTTTTCTTCTTATTATCAATTCCTGCAATTTATTCTTTAGGTGCTATTTGCTATGGAAGAAAAACTGGAATTTTTGTTGCGGCGCTCCTAACACTGTCGCCATTTATGAATTGGTACGGAAATGAGATCCGTATGTACAGCATGTTTGTGCTTGTGGCAATTCTTCATGAATATTTCTTCGTAAAAATATGGAAGAGGGGAGATTTCATGGATTGGTTTTGGTTTGCTCTAGTTTCGGTATGTGGTATGTATACGCATTATTTCTTTTTCCTTCTCGTACTCTGCGACATGATTTTCTATTTCTTCCATAAGGAAATTTTCCCAAAAGATGCTTTCAAGAAATTCTTCAAGATCGGAATTTTTCTGATTGTCTGTTTTTTGCCCTGGGCACTTTTTGTCATATATCTTGGAGGCATTTCAAGTTCTGAACCGGCGCTCACTGCACCTTCAACTGTAGATCTTTTTAACACCTTCTCTCAATTCTTGTTTGGATTCCAAACAGACCACCTCAATACCATATTGGTGTCTTTGTGGCCTCTTACTGTTTTTTTGGGATTTCTTGCTCTTCGAAAAGGCAAAGGAATGGCGCCAGAGACGCTTTACTTTCTCATTGTCTTTCTTCTTCCAAACGTCATTGCTTTCATTGTAAGTCTCACACTGTCGCCGATTTATTTGACTCGCTATCTTATATTTACGATTCCATCGATGTATCTTTTCTTGGGTTGGCTTTTCTCAACATATCCCAAGACTCTTTCTCTTGCTGTGAAATGTATTTTGATCGCTCTCATGGCAGCAACGCTTGTTTTTGAAGGAGTGTCAGCATCAACGCCTGTAAAAGAAAATTATGAAGAAGCGAGCACATTCCTTGAGAGGAATGCATCGGCTTCGGATATTATCGTCGTCTCTGCTCCGTTTACGATTTATCCAATGCTCTATTATTATCGTGGGCCAGCAACACTTACAACGCTTCCTATTTGGAATCAGGAAGCGAATGGTCCGATCCCAGCATATTCAAAAGATGAACTTGTAAAAGATGTAGCCACACTCGAAGCAAACCACAGCAATCTCTGGCTTCTCTTAAGCTATGACCAAGGGTATCAAAAAGATGTAGAGCTTTATTTTGACACTCACTACCAAAAATTGTATTCAGATGAATTTTCGCCAGGGCTCACTCTCTATGAATATAAACTCCGCTATTAATGCGTCATAGTCATGCATATTGCTCGTCTATATTAAGGAAAGTTATTTATTAGCAATAAAAATATTATGGCAAAGTACGGTAAAAAAGCCGGACAAAAAGTCAAAAAAGCCATGCATGAGCTTAAGAGAGGGAAGCTTCGCATGGGTAAAAGCGGCAAGAAAGTAAAAAGCCGCAAGCAAGCCATCGCTATTGGCCTTTCAGAGGCCCGTAAAAGTGGCGGTAAAGTCCCTCGCAAAAAGAGTTCGCGTCGCACATCAAAGCGAAGCAGAAAATAAATTAGAAGCTAACAAGAAAATATATGCTCGTAACAATTGCTACTATTTTGCTCTTACTCTGGCTCCTTGGAGTTATCGGGGTATACAGCATTGGATGGTTTATCCATATCCTTCTCGTGATCGCGATTATCATGTTTCTTATCCGAATCATTCAGGGAAGAAACCCAATTGCTTAGCCTGTTATACTGAAATCACGGTCGAAGAAGTTACAGATAAAATCTCATCGTCATGAAAACAGAAAATGTGTTTGCACTCGTGGCTCTCGCTGCGGTGGGAGCTATAGCACTCATGTGTTTTTGGAGCAGATCAGTTTCACTTCCACGCGAAACAGAAGCTCTGATTGGCGGTTCGGTTACCTTAGCTTCTTCAACAAAATCTATTGTCATTCCTAAAAAGACCTACGATGAACTCGCGGTGCCTTACATGAGTGAGGCGCCGCGTGGCGTATGGTCTGGCCCATGGAAAAACGCTTGCGAAGAAGTAAGTATTTTTATGGTAGATCGTTTTTATAAAGGACAAAGTACAGCAACTACGACAGATGCTGAAAATTACATGAACATGCTTTTTCATGAAGAAGATCTCAAATATGGATCAAATATAAATTCTGATTCAGTACGAATGGCATTTTTAATTGATAACTATGCAGATTTTGGTGAGAAAATTGTTAAAAATCCGTCTGTATTAGATATTAAAAATGAAATTGAAAGTGGACATCCTGTCATTACACTCCACTCTGGATTTGATCTCCATAATTCTCATATTCCTTTTTTGGCAACAGGCTCTGCCTATCATGTTATGGTGATCCGTGGCTATGATGAAAAAACAAAAGAATTTATTGTGAACGATCCGGGAGATAGTGTCGACGGAGCAGATCATCGCTACAGTTATCTTACTTTCATGAAATCTCTGCATGACTTTGACTATACAACTGGCAAAGCCGATGGAGCTGCAACGGTGATTTTCACTTTTGCAAAATAATTTGAGTTATTACCACATCTGCATTCGACGCAGATGTTTCTTTGTTATAATTAAGCTATGAAAATAAAAGAAATTGCATTTGTTTGTTTCCCTATAGTTAATATTCCAAAAGCGCGCGAATTTTATGAAAAGACACTCGGACTTGTACCGGGATCTGTCTGGGAAGGAGAAGATTCTGTGTTTATCGAATATTACATGGGTGATCATACGCTTGCGATCGGTAAAGGTGCACCAAGCTTTAATCCTGGAAAAACTGGTCCTGGAGTAGCGCTCGAGGTTGAAGATTTTGATGCAGCGGTAAAAGATCTCAAAGATGCGGGGACTAAGTTCCTTATGGAACCGCACGAAACAGGAGTATGTCATATGGTGCTCGTGGAAGATCCTGACGGAAATCAGATTATGATCCATAAAAGGAAGGAGAACAACAAATAAATATTATGAAAAAAATATATACACTCATTTGTAGTTTTGTCCTCGCGATTCTATTTTTTGCACCATTCTGTGCGTCTGCACATGAAGTGTATGTACTTTCGCCAGAAGAAATTCGATCAGCTGTAGCGATGCCGTCTCCGAATCCTTTTACAGTTATTCCTGAGCAAGAGAAGGAGTTTCTTTTTTGGGGAGCACTCTGTGCAGTTGGCGTTCTTCTTGTGCTAACACTTTCTGTTTCAAAGATGTTTGAAAAAATCTTTGATCCTTTTCTTATGAAGCTTAAAAAAGTCGCACCACTTTTAGGAAGACTTACTTTGGGAGCCAGTGTTTTCCTTTCAGGATATCACCATGCTTTCTTTGGTCCCGAGCTTCCATTTTCTGTTTTTCTCTCTCCTCAAGCAGAGCATGTTTTCGCTTTAGTCGTTATGATCGCTGCAGTATTTATTTCTTTCGGCCTGCTTACACGTCTTATGGCACTCTTTGGTCTTATTCTCTATATTTTCTTGTGTGCCCATTACGGAATCTACATGGTCACATATGCAAATTATTTAGGAGAAATGATTCTCTTTCTCATTCTGGGTGGTGGACCACTCTCACTCGATCGTGTCATGAGCCCATTTAAAATCGAGAAAATGTTTTTTGGAATCGCACGCATCTTGGAGCCTTACGCATTCTTTATTATGAGAATGTTTTTTGGCAGCGCGCTTATCTTTGCGTCTTTCTATGCAAAATTCCTTCATAGCAATCTCGCACTTGATACTGTTGCTGATTATCACCTTACAAATTATTTCCATTTCACACCGCTTTTCCTCGTACTCGGTGCATTTATTGTTGAATCAATAATCGGTATTTGTTTCTTTATCGGTTTCGAAATTCGCTTCATGGCACTCGTTTTTATTTCTTTCATTACACTTTCAATTTCATTCTTTGGAGAAGCTGTGTGGCCACACCTTATTCTTTTCGGTGTTGCAGCAACTCTTTTGTGTCATGGCTATGATAAATACACAGCCGAAAAAGCAATCTTTGAGCGAATTCGTGATGGTGAGCCGGTGCTCTAAAATCTTTGCAATTTTTCGATAAGGGAGTAGTATCGAAGTAAATTCAGGTACTTATGAAAAAGCGTGTTCTTATTATAGATGATGACGAATCGGTCCTCAGTAGTTTGAGCAGATTTCTTGAAGTTCACGGTGTGACAACATCTGTCGCGGCCGACGAGAAATCTGCAATAGAAACTTTCGATCAAGAATCGCACGAGCTTGATCTCGTCTGTCTCGATGGATGTCTCGGCGGATACAAATTCAATACTCAGCCGATTCTCAGACACTTGCTCGATGCGGGTTTTAAGAAACCCATTGTTTCTATAAGCGGTAATCCTGACATTCGTCAGATTATGGTCAAAGAAGGGTGCACTCATCACTCCGACAAGATGTCGATAGGTGAGCGAGTGCTCAGTCTTCTTAATATCAGTCAAGATTAAAGCCGAAACTATTCGGCTATTTTTATTTAAAAACTTTTTCTCGCGTAAATAACAATACTTCGTCTTTTTGCAGAGCGACGAAGATGGCCGTGAGAAGTAAGTACTTTTTCGATAGAAAAATCTTTTTCGAGTTCCTCGACAAGTTCTTCTTCAGTGAAGACGTGTTCCGCAACGCCGATTTTTGGGTGAATGTATGTGCCTTCTTCGTCTCCTGGATTTTCTTCGAGAAGTCTTTTTGCATGAGGATCTTCATCGAGAAGAAATGTCTTGAGAAAATACCAACCACCAGGTCGAAGCACGCGATAAACTTCAGAGTGGAGTTTTTCTCGCTCTTCTTTTGAAAGAAAATGAGATGTCATCATATCGAGAACGATCGACTGAGAAGAATCATCTATAGAAAGATCTCCCACGATTGAACGAACATTGTATTCGATAGGATAGCCTTCTGTTCTTTTTCTGGCGAGCGCGATAGCTTCTGCGGAAATATCATAGCCGATACCTTTCATTCCGAAATTTTCAGTGAGATATGCGAGATTGCGTCCATTCCCACAGCCAAGGTCGAGTGCGGACGCAACCGGTGTGAGAATTTTCTGCACATTGAGTCTTTGAAGAAAGCGAGTAAATTTCATCAAATCTTCGCTTGGATTTTCAGACAACGCAAAATGCTTCTCTTTGGAATATTCGGTATTCCAATACTTTTCTGCGGATTTAGCCCGCTTGCTGCCACCATGTCGTCCTTTTTTCTTCATTGTAATTTGGTTGTTTTTGTATATTATACTTCTACTTACTATGAAGCAAACAGCTACATATATTTATGGAAAGCATGCGATAAGTGAAGCTCTCAAAAATGCTCCGAGATCTCTCGAGAAAATTCTTATCGTGCCTCATTTTGCAGACAAAGACATACGTGCTGCTATCAAAGAAAAAAAGATTCCAACAGTAGAGCTCTCTGGTGGAAAGCTTCCGGGCGGGCTTGATAGAGAAGCTGTGCATCAAGGGATTGCCGCTGTTATTAATCCTGCAAAAATTCTCGTACCATACAAAGACTACATTGAAAGCGCGGCAATAGATGATGATAGTTTGTTTGTCATTTTAGGCGAACTCTCAGATCCTCAGAATGTCGGGGCGATCATTCGTTCTGCGGCTGGGTTTGGGGCACAGGCCGTGCTTATCCCAGAACACAACCAAGCTCCACTTACTGGTACCGTTGTAAAAGTCTCTGCTGGTATGACATTCGCACTTCCCATACTTAGTGTATCGAATATAAACACATCAGTACGTGATCTTAAGGAAAGAGGCTTCTTTATTTATGGTCTTGAAGGGGATTCTAAAGATTCACTTTTTGATCAGACATTTAATTCACCTACAGCAATTATTGTCGGAAACGAAGCAAAAGGGGTTCGCGAAAAGACAAAGCAACTTTGCGATACACTTCTTCGTATACCTATGATGGAGAGATGTGAATCTTACAATGCTTCAGTTTCTGCAAGTCTAGCAATGGGACAATGGGCAAAAAACCACTACAAAAAATTCAAAAACTAGGCCTTAAAATATAGGTTTTTTTATTCTATCCCCAATATAAAAAGTTATCCACAGGTGGAGGTTGCAAGGCATCATCTATGGGTATACTCTATAACCTTCCTTTTCGATTTTATTCACGTTTTTTACAAAAAATTTCGTCAATTTTTCCTTTGTAATGTTTTACTAGATCATCCGTCAAACACCATGGAAACCAATATCGAACAAAACTTCATTACTGTTTACGAAGAGAACGTACAGCCTCTCTTCAGATATTGTTTGGCGCATATTAGCGACCGTGAAATAGCCAAAGATGTGGTTCAAGACTCTTTTACAAAGACTTGGGACTACATTGCAAAAGGCTCCGAGGTTAAGAACCTTAAAGCTTTTCTTTATAAAACTCTCAAAAATCTCATCATTGATCATTATCGATCAAAGAAGAGCTCGTCACTCGACGCTCTTTCTGAAGAAGAGAATTTTGACCCACCTGCGTATGAAGAAGTGTCTGCTGAGGAGAGACTCGACGCCAAAGGTGCATTCAAGCTTTTGGAAAAGCTTCCACCAGAATACAAGGATGTTATAATTCTTCGTTGTGTGGAAGATATGAGTTTCAAAGAAATAGGGCAGATAACAGGGGAAACGGAGAATACGGTAGCAGTGAGGTACCATAGAGGCCTCAAAAAAGTAAAAAAACTATTCAATAATGATGAACAATAGATTTGAAGATATTATCAAGGCAGCGAAAGGCGAGTCACTTTCTTCTGTGGAAATAAATACAATAAAAGATACCATTCGGAAAAGAATGGATGCAGTTCCGCTTCCGACGAATTTAAAAAACAATATTATTTCACATTCAAGTCGAGGGGCGGTTCCCTCGCCTTTTTTGAAGTTTTTTAGAAATCCTCGGGCGTTAGCTTTGGCTTTCGCCGTTTTTATAATATGTGCAGGAGGCACATATGCAGCAAGTGAGTCTTCGCTTCCTGGAGACAATCTCTATCCTGTAAAAATTGCTGGGGAAGCAGTGCGAGCGGCATTTGCTGTTGGCTTTCAGTCAAATGCGTCAGTGCAAGCTGATCAAGCACTCGAGAGAGTCAAAGAAGCTGAGGCACTTTCTGCAGAGAATCGTTTGGATCCCGCGACTTCAAACGAGCTTCAAGTGTCATTCCTTGAACATTCAAAATCTTCTCTTGAAAATATCGATAACATGAAACAGTCAGGCGATGATACAAGCTACGCGCTAACAACAAATTTTAAAAATAACCTCACTGCACATCAGGACATCCTCACTCACCTTAAGGTTATTATGACCGATTCTGCTCGAGCTGCAGTAAATATGCCTTCATTTGCATCTTCTGTGGATGCGGTGCTTAAAGGTCTTGATGTTTTAGGTGCTACAACCTCTGCTGCTGTAAATGCAGTACTTTCGCCACAGATTCCATCTCATGATGCTTCATATAATGTAGAAGATAAAAATGAGGTGAAGCAAAACAATGGTGTAGTAGGAGAAACAGTGCAAACACATACTGAAGTAAATAATGCCCCAGTAGAAAATGGACAATCAGTAAACACTAATTCATCTGCAAATGTAAATACAAATGTGAATGTAGGAAATACTATGCAGGCAGGCGCATCAGTTAATACATCGAACACTTCAAATTCATCAAATAACACATCGAATAATTCTTCAGGCGCAGTCAATGCATCTGTTGAGGTGAAACTTCCTCCACCAGCTGCAGCAGTGGGGGAAGTGGCAACGCCTGTCGTAAAAGGATTGGGTCTTTAATTAAGATATTTTTCAAAATCGATCCATCCGGAAAGATCTGAATAATTTGCTACATATCCTTTTGTATTAACGCTCGCGCCTTTGTGAATTCCAAGGTGGAGATGCTTTCTTTCACCATCGGTTTCTTTTGAATATCCTGTGCCGAGGTTCGCTAAAAATTCTCCAGCGGAAATTGTATCTCCAACTTTTGCTTTAATGCTTGAAAGTCGTACATGTCCGTAGACGACTGTAATTGGTGAGCCATTAAGTGTGCATGACTCTACCATCATTCCACCATAACCAGAACCAAATTCTGCTACGAGGAGTTTTCCGGGACAAATTGCGACCACGGGCACATCAGTGTCTTGTTCGCTTGGAAATGTTTCGAAGTCGACTCCTGTATGAATGCCTGTAAATCGCTCGGGCGAAACGGGAGAGTTTCCTGGAGACACTTTTATGCCAAAATGTTTTTTGGTAATACGATCTTTTGCATCGGAGATCGGCATGACAAAAAGGGAAGCTTCTGAAGTAGTCGCGGTACTTCCTTTTATTTCTGGAGCTGAAGTGGCGGTAATGCTATTTTGCATCGTTTCATGTTTATTGTTTGCTAACGCGAAAATAAAGAAAATAACAATGAGAGCAGGGAGAATATAAATGAGATACTTAGTTTTCATAGTGGTATTATAATACTGTCATGGATACTACACTTAAAACAAAAAGAGATTGGAATGTATTTTTATCAAGCCTTTTCTTTGTACTCGGATTTTCATCCGTTTTCTCGCTTCTGGGCATTCTTCTTCAAACATTGCTTCTCCATTCATCGTTTGAAGTACAGATGTGGCTTTCGCGGGTAGGAGGAATTGTCATAATTCTTTTCGGCCTTTTTCTTCTTCGTCTTTTTACACCAGCATTTCTTGAACGCGACCATAAATTCGCTGTCAGAAGACGCTTCAAATCTTACTTTGTTACTTCATTTGCTTTCGGTGCAGCTTTTGCTGTTGGCTGGACACCATGTGTCTCGGCGGCCCTAGGGGCCATTCTTGCTCTTGCTGCATCAGCTCCAACAAGTGCATTTCTTCTTCTTTTTTCTTACACACTCGGCATTGGTATTCCATTTCTTCTTGTTGGACTTTTTGTTGATCGCGCGAGCGCTTTAATACAAAAACTTGGAAAATGGCTTGTATATATTGAATATATTTTCGGAGTGTTTCTTATCATTATCGGTATTCTTGTCTTCACGGAAAATCTTTCACTTATAGCAAACTTCCAGAGTGTTGCTGGATTTCTTGATAACTTTAAATTCGGCTGGTCGTACGGTGGACGGATCTCATCACTTAATTTTATTAGCATCATTATCGCTTTTGTTGCAGGACTTGGTTCATTTTTAAGCCCATGCATATTGCCGATCATTCCAGGCTTTCTCTCATATCTTGCAACAACTGCTGCGAAAAATAACTTAGAAAATAAAGGAAATGAATAGAAAAAACATAACCTTACTTATTGTTCTTCTTGTGATCATTGGCGCAATTTGGTTTCTCCAAAGTAAAAAACCGATGCGTGATAATGTTGTCGGGGAAAATATTTCTACGACGAGCACACCGACAGATTCACAGACAGCGGCGCGTATTGCGAGTAAGGTAGATAAGTATCCTGGAGCAGTAGAGTTTCAAGATATACAAGGATATATCAATTCAAAGCCTTTTACTCTCAAAAGTCTTATTGGAAAAAAAGTAATCCTTCTCGATTTTTGGACATATAGTTGTATTAATTGTATTCGTACATTGCCTTACCTTGAAAATTGGTATGCGAAATATAAAGATCAAGGTTTGGAAATTGTCGGTGTGCATACTCCTGAATTTGATTTCGAGAAAAATTACGACAATGTCGCAGCAGCTGTAAAAAAAGATGGCATCTTATATCCAGTCGTGCTCGATAGCAATTATGGTACATGGAATGCATATGAGAATAGCTATTGGCCGCGCGAGTATCTTATCGATATCGATGGCTTCGTGGTGCACGATCAAATTGGTGAGGGGAATTATGATGAGACCGAGGCTGCGATACAAAAAGCTCTCACACAACGTGCAGAAGTGCTTGGTGAAAAGACACAGATTAACACTACAATTTCTACACCAAAAAACGTTATCACAATGGATGAAGATAAAGTTTCGAGTCCAGAAACTTATTTTGGTCTTGAGAGAAATCAATATGTAAGTAAATATCAAAAAGGAGTTGATGGTTCATATATTGCAAATGACACATCGCCAGAGCTAAATTTTCCGTATCTTGGTGGTCACTGGGATCTACAGAATGAGTACGCTTTAAGCCAAGGAGATGGCGAAATAGTGTATAAATATAATGCAAAGAACGTCTATTTTGTTGCGAGTTCAGATACGGGCGTGAGTGTTCAGATTTATCTTGATGGAAAGCTAATCGATAAGAATTTTGCAGGAGACGATGTTATTAATGGAAAGGTGAATATCAAAGAAAATAGACTTTATAGTATTGTGAAGGGAATGGATTATGGCGAACATGTACTCGAAATACGAACGCCAGCAGGATTAAAAGCATTTACATTTACTTTTGGATAAATATGGAAAAAGCAATTTTTGGAGGAGGATGTTTTTGGTGTACTGAGGCAGTATTTAAGATGATGAAAGGTGTTTTGAAAGTATCGCCCGGATATTCTGGAGGTACAAAAGAAAATCCGACATACGATGAAGTGTGTACAGGTACAACAGGACATGCGGAGGTGGTGTATATTGAATATGACCCTGCGCTCGTAAAATATACAGATCTTCTGACTGTCTTTTTTGGAAGTCATGACCCAACGACTTTAAACAGACAGGGAAATGATGTGGGCACGCAGTATCGATCAGTGATTTTTTACACGACAGAGACGCAGAAAAGTGAGACAGAGAAATTTATTGCTGATATCAATGCATCGAGTACAGAAGGGAAAAAAGTGGTGACAGAGGTGGTGCCATTTGAGAAATTCTATGAAGCGGAAAATTATCATCATGATTATTTCGCAACCCATCCAGGGAATCCGTATTGCGAGGTCGTAATAAATCCGAAGCTTGAAAAAGTACAAAAGAATTTCGCGAATTTACTAAATACTTTATAAATTAATAGCAAAAATATGGACGACAAAAATATCCCAACAGAAGAAGAGCTCAAGAGTAAGCTCACGCCAGAGCAGTATCAGGTGCTCCGACAAAAAGGGACAGAAGCGCCGTTTTCAGGCAAACTTCTCCACGAAAAAAGAGAAGGAATGTATACATGTGCAGCATGTGGCAATCCACTTTTCCCATCTGATGCAAAATTTGATTCCGGCACTGGCTGGCCGTCATTTGACCAGGCTCTTCCCGGTGCTGTAAAAGAGATCACAGATGAATCTCATGGAATGGTGCGCACAGAAGTAGTCTGTGCTCGCTGTGAATCACATCTAGGTCACGTATTTGATGATGGACCAACGCAAACAGGAAAAAGATACTGTATGAACTCAGTCTGTCTTGATCTCGAAGAGAAAAAATAAATTTAAGGAAGCGGCAAGCCCTCATCAAAGAGGGTTTTGTCTTTTTTGAAGAAGATCGTCGCGAGGTGGTAAATTGTGTATGTAATAAAGAACGCTGAGAGAACATCAATTGTGTAGTGAAGATGTCCCATGAGAACTATGACACCAAAGAAGACTGCGGTTATGGTGAAAAATCGGCGGAGAAATGTGTTGTCCCAAAATACAAGAGCCATAAGGTAAGGAAGTCCTGTGTGAGCTGAAAAGAAAAGATCCGCTCCAAATGTAAAATCTTTTACCAGAGTTTGTCCTCGATCAAGAATGTCGTGGTCTGGAAATGGTCCAATATGAGTGAGGGTGATAAAGATCGAACGAATGACCACAAAGAGTGCGATGCTTTTGAGAACGAATGGAATGCGTTTAGGTTCGTGAAGACAGAGCACTGCAACAATAAGCCACAGTACAAATGGGCCGAATACAAAAACCGCATCAACATCAAAGACAGGAATATTGGAGAGAACTATGTCGTTGACGTAGTTACTTGCTCTCTCGGCTGCGTATGTGCCAGCGTAATAGTTGATGACGCAGCTTACAACAAGCATGACAATGCCCGAAATAAACGAGATCAAAAATCTCTTATTGCTGAAGCAGTCTTTGCATCTAATGGCCGCGGATTTCATAACATTATTCTATCTGAAATCTTTATAATGTGTAGTCACAGGTTTTTTAAGAAATGCTTCGGAGAGGAAATTTTTTACATATTCGTAGCCGGTATTTAAGAGTCCTTGATTGTGAAGTCTGCGACCAGAAAAGTACATTTTAAGTTTTGGTGTGAATTTTACTTTACCAAATTTGCTCGCACGTCTCGCGACGTTTGTATCTTCTCCATAAAATTCAATTTTTGTATCAAAACCATTCATCTTTTGTAGTACATCTTTTCGAATGGCAAAATTCGAGCCCATGATCATAAAACCAACGACAAAATAGACAGGCATTCCAAAAAGATACCAGTAAACCAAAACAAGGAATCTCTGCCATGCAGGAATATCGTAGTAGAGTGCAGGGCCTGAAAGAGCAGCAAGTTTAGGATTTTCTTTAAATTCATATGAAACTCTCTCGTACCAGCCAGTAGGCATTTGTGTATCTGCATCAATATATGCCAAAACATCTCCTTTTGCTTCAAGAAAACCACGTTGGCGTGCTCTTGTAAGACCCTTTTGTATTTCTTCCACTACTCGTACATTATGAAACCTTGAAGCGATTTCTTTTGTTGTATCTGTTGATGCATTATCAACAACGATTATTTCAAAAAAATTATCATGAGCGTTTTTTTGAACATGCTCCAAACAGCTTCCAATATATTTCTCTTCGTTGTAAGCGCAGATGATAAGACTTATCTTAGGCTCGTGCATATTTTTCTATTGTTTCCTTATAAATTTTTTCCCATTCATCTGCGATTTTGGAAACAGAATATTCTTCTGCATATTTTTTGCCATTCACCGAGAATTTTTCTTGAAGTGTTTTATCTTCAGATATATTTTTGAGTGTCACTGCGAGACTGGCTGGATTATTTGGTTCACATACAAGGCCACGATCTTCGGCGACAAGGGTAGGGAGCGGGCCTGAGTTTGCAACTATGACAGGGAGGGCTGAAGCCATAGCTTGAATTACTCCCATGCTTTGCGTTTCGGAGGTTGAGGGCATGACAAAGACATCAGAAGCGTGAAAATATTCATAGAGAGTTTTTTTATTCTCCCCTTGGAAAAGTCCGGTAAATCGAATTTTATTTTCGAGCCCTAATTCTTTTGTTTTTTGTTTAAGTGAGGGAAGTAGTATTCCGTTTCCTGCGAGAATGAGTTCAGCTTCAGTATTTTCTTTTGCAAAAATCACAAAAGCATTAAAAAGATCCATGATGTTTTTCTCAGGCGAAATGCGACCGGCGTAGAGAATGGAAAACTTGCGAAGTCCAAGTTTTTTCTTGAGATCTTCTTTTGAAGCGGGTGCGTGAAAGAATTCAGAAGCGATAGGGTTTGAAAGAGGTTTCGCTTTCACGATAAGTCCATTTTTTTGCATTTCTTCTATGAGAAATTCTGAAGGTGTCGTGACGAAGTTTGTGTGATTGTAATACCATGTCTCAAAACTTCGCATCGTGTTTTGAACGATGGTGTATTTTGGAACAAATGCTTCAATGAGTGTGTGATTTGTACCAACGAAAGGAGTCTTTGAAATTTTAGATGTGATAAGTGCATCAAGGCCGCATCCAAAAATGCTTTGACTATGAACGATATCAAATTTCTCTACATCAAATCCTCGAAAAATATCTGGTATAGCGAGGCGGCCTGCGCCTGTGGGTGCTGGAAAGGGAATTGAAGGAAGACGATGAATAAAAATATTTTCACCGAGGTGTGGTTCGCTCTGATCTGAAAGTCCTGAAGAGTGATAATTTTTTTCGCTGTAGGAAGGTGCAAAAAAATGTATCTCGTGTCCGCGTTTTGAAAGCTCTATACCCGTTGTGATAATTGAATCGGAAATTCCTGAAAGTTCTGGATAAAAATTGTCGGAAAAATATGCTATTTTCATGCGGCTATTTATCTTCTTTTACTTCCTCTATGAGTTTCTTACGGGCGTATTTTGAGAGGATTATATAAACAACGATAAGGATTACAACAATACCTGCTGCAAAATATCCTGTGTACTCAATATATTTTGAAGCTGCTTCGTAAGACTGGCCGAGGTAATATCCAATGGTCATGATAACGCCGTATTGAAAAAGTGTGATCGGGATTGTGTATGTAAGAAATCTTTTAAGCGGCATTTTTACAAGGCCTGCGCTTACGAGGAAAATTGTTGAGAGGCCGTATGCAATCTTTGAAAGAAACATTGTTTTAAATCCATGTTTTTCCCAGAGTTTTTCTACAAGTGGAAAGTTGTTCGCGATAAAACCTTCTTTGGATGCGTATTTTGAAATAAGATTTTTTTCTTCACCGAAGCGGCCGACATAATAATAGATAGTATCGGGAATGATATCGCCCAAAACGAGCATTGCATATGAAGGAAGAATTGCGAGATATCCAGAATGAATAAGAAAACCCACGACCAAAGAAATAATTGGGCCTTCGAAAGCTGCGAGTGGGAAGAGGGCAAGATATCGGTATTTTTGAATGATGAGGACGAGAGCGTTCATACTGTTTATATCTTTATTTTGCCACTATATGTATGTGATATTATACATGTATTATGAAAATCGAGCATTGGATCGTAAGTGCTATAGCTATCGGAGTCGCAGCGTATTTGATACCGGGAGTTTCGGTGACAATTATCGGCGCACTTGTGCTTGCTGTGGTTCTTGGGCTTGTGAATGCCTTCATAAAGCCGCTCATATTCTTGTTGACGCTTCCGCTCAATATTTTGACACTCGGCCTTTTCTCACTTGTTGTGAACGCACTCATCGTTGAACTTCTCGCGATGATTGTGCCAGGGTTTTCTGTGTCGGGATTTTGGAACGCTCTTTTGTTCTCGATTCTTCTTTTCTTTATCAATGCTCTTTTTGGTTTACACCGAAAAGAGTCTAATAATTAATACAAATGCTCACATTTCTTGTCCTCGGCCTTCTTTTAGGTGCAGTTAGTGTCGTTTTTGCTCTTCAGAATACTAGCGATATCACAGTTACATTTATAACATGGCATGTAGAAGGCTCTCTCGCGCTCATCCTTCTTCTCTCAATGGTCTCTGGTGTACTTATTAGTATTCTTGTGTCACTTCCGGAAGTTTTCAAAAACTATCGAATAAAGAAAAATTTGATGAAAGATAATGACGCACTTCGCGCCGAGCTCGACAGTCACAAAGCAATGCTTTCTCGTGCCGCAGAGGGAATTCCTGAGTATCCAAAACGGCCTGTTGATGACGCTGGAAGAATCTAGTTTTCAAAAATAAAAAATTCGCTCATTATGAGCGATTAATTTTCTGCGTTGCTAAGGCAGAATTGGGTCCACGTACCCATGTTCTGATCGCCAAAAACTACATTCGGATAAGGATTCTGTAGATTGTGGTCTCTTGCGATGCCAAAGAGGAGGTAGCCCCAGGCCAAGAAGAGGTCCTCATCCAATCCCTGAAATTCCCGAAATCCCTTCCCGGAGAAAGTCTTCGTGAGATATTCGGCAATTTCTTTCAGTACAACTCTGCCACGACGCTGCAGTTCCTTTCTTGCGTCGGAGAAATTTACACGGCGCTCAACTGAATGACAATCGTAGAGGATGTTCCTCACAAATCTATCAATGAGGTCGCTGGTCGGAGTTTGATCGTTAATTTCAGACATAGTGATGGAAATGGCTGCGCTGTGACAAATCTAAACTTTTTCTGAGCATTGTCAATTAAACCCGAGTAGATTTTCTATTACAAAAAAAGCTATACTTTTGCCAATGACAAGCGCTGATGCACTAACAATTTTAAAGACTGGAAAGAATGTTTTTCTTACAGGAGCGGCGGGAAGCGGTAAGACGCACACACTTCGAGCTTATATTTCGTACTTGGAAGAAAAAGGAATTCCTGTTGCGGTGACTGCATCGACGGGGATTGCTGCGACGCATCTTGGCGGCGTGACGATTCATGCATGGAGCGGGCTTGGCATCAAAGACTCGCTTTCAGAACGAGATCTCGATGATCTTGAGACAAAAAAACATCTTTGGAAAAGATATGAAGAGGCGAGAGTGCTTATTATTGATGAGATCTCGATGCTTCATCATTTTCGTTTCGATCTTCTCGACACTCTTTGCAAATTCTTCAAAAGAAACGATAAACCTTTCGGCGGACTTCAGGTGGTACTCTGTGGAGATTTCTTCCAGCTCCCGCCGATCTCACGTCCGGGAGAAACTGAAGGACATTTCGCATACAGATCAAAGATCTGGAAGGATATGAATTTTAGAATTTGTTATCTTACTGAATCTCATCGACAAGATGATGCGGTGTTTCTTTCTGTTCTTAATGCGATCCGTGAAAATTCTGTAACTGAAGAAATTATTTCGCATCTTAAAGAGCGAGTTGGAAAAGAGCTTGCTGTACCTTTTGCAACAGAACTTTCGACACACAATATAAATGTCGATGAACTCAACGAAACAGAGCTTTCGAAAATTGGAGGCAGAGAAAAAGTGTATGAAATGGATAGAAAAGGGAATGCACGACTCGTTGAGGCTCTTATAAAAAGCTGTCTCGCACCGGAAAGACTTTTCCTTAAATATGGAGCGAAAGTGATGTTTGTTAAAAATTCTTTTGATAAGGGGTATTCGAACGGAACACTTGGTGAGGTGGTAGATTTTGATGATATCGGAAATCCAATCGTAAAAACTTTAGACTCTCGAAAAATTACGGTTGTGCCAGAAAGCTGGAGAATTGAAGAAGATGGAAAAATCCGAGCGGAAATAAGACAGATTCCGCTTCGTTTGGCGTGGGCAATTACAATACACAAAAGCCAAGGAATGAGCCTTGATGCGGCACGGATTGACCTCTCTCGCTCTTTTACACCAGGCATGGGATATGTGGCGCTTTCACGTGTGAGACGTCTTGAAGGGCTTTCACTCAAGGGTTTTAATAAGACAGCTCTTCTTGTCCATCCTGAAGCGCATGACATGGACCGAACATTTAGAAAAGAATCGGGGAAATCAGAAAGTTGGCTTGAAGAAACTGGAAAGAAAGAAATAGATAAAATGCAGGAAGAATTTGTCTCTAAAAATTCTTTAGGGAAAGTGAAAAAGGAAAAAGAAGTGCCGACACATCATAAGACATGGAAGCTCATCGAAGAGAAAAAATCACTTGAGAAAATTGCTGAAGAGAGAGGTCTTACAAAAGAAACAGTGCTTTCACATATTGAAAAGCTTACTGAAGAAGGAGAAAAAATAGACATTCTCTACCTTAAGAATATTTATTTGCCACCGACTCGCTTTAAGAAAATCTCGGAAGCATGGAAAAAATCTTTAGCAAAAGATAAAGAAGGAAGACTTTCACCTGTAAAAACAATACTTGGTCCGAATTTTTCATTCTTTGAAATAAGACTTGCAAAACTCTTTCTTTAATTGTCAGGTAATTCATATTTTTTCGTCCCCGAAAGTATGAAGAGAATCTCTAAAGACATACCAGCACATCTTAATATTGGCTTCGAATGGGATGCCCGTGACGTATGGAAAGTTGAAGCGCCTGTTATTTTGATCCGTATATCAGATCTCATGTGGCACATGGATGAGCCGTTTTGGGATATCACTGGAACTGATGATTTCAATCTGAGCCCAAGAGAGCTTATTGAAAAACCTGAGCTTAATCCGCTTCACTTCGAAATGATCAAAAATGCTGATCTTTCGTATCCGCTAGATGCGGTAGAGCATAACGGAAAATTCAGACTCCTTGATGGGGTACATAGGCTCGCGAAAGCATATATGGAAGGAAAAGAATCTGTGCAGGTGAGAATTATCCCGGTAGAGAAAATCCCGAAGATTACAAGATCAAAGACGGCGGTTGTGCTTTAGTTCAATACTCCTTTTTCTTTGAGGTAACTTTCTACTTGTTTTGCATCTGAATCGGGAAGAAAATGTCCGTCGATGTCGAGAGTTGGTGATTTAGATTGGCCGGTTTTTTCTTCTACTTCTTTTTTCCAATCAGGGTTCTTGTAAATGTCGCGCTCTTCAAATGGTATTTTCTTATCATTAAGAAAATCTATTACTTGTTTTGCCCAAGGACAGTTTGTTTTTGTATATACGATGATGTTCATAAGCATATTATACCTTGTAATTTCTTCCGTGCTAGAATAAGTATTGTCAGTTTAGAAGACGACTATTTTTTAACTTTATGAAAAAGAATCAAGGTTTTATCGGAATTCTCATTGCTGTGCTTGTAGCGCTCGCGCTTGGAGGAGGTGCTACATATGTAGCTGTTAAAAGCGGAGCTTTTGGTGGGACAGCTAAAACAGATGTAAATGCGAATACTGAAGTTACAGCTCAAGGAAATGAACAGCAAAATGGAGACGATCAAGGAAGTCAGGTTGTATCAGGAAACACAGCGGTTTCATCTGACGGTAATTCGGCCTCAATTGACGTAGGAGGAGTTCATCTTGGTACAAATGGTACTTCTGCAAGCATAAACTACGGAACATCTGCAAATGGTGGATCAATAAATACTGCTCCAGGTTCTGCTACTGTAAAAACAACTGTGACTGGGTCTGCACAAACTTCAAGTGGTTCTGCGTCTGCTGGTACAAATGCAAGTGTGAGCGGATCTGTATCATCCTCTGTAACTCTTTCATCGATTTCTCCAACATCTGCTTCTATTGGTGACACGATCACGATCCATGGCACAGGCTTCAGTGCAAATAACAACACTGTGAATGTGTATTTTGGTGCTAAGGGTCAGATAGCTGGTGTTGCATCTACAAATGGCGGCACAACAATTTCTCTCACGATTCCTTCATATATTACGACAGGTCCTATCTCGATTCCTGTAGAGCGCGGCACATATATTGTGAGTGTGACAAACGCTTCGGGTGCGACAAGTGGTGGTGTAACATTTACACTTAAATAAATTCGTAAATAATTTTTGTTCGATGCAAGATAAATACAGCGCGGTATGGGTGTCTCACTCCTCAATGGGAGATTTTCTGAAATGCCCCCGCGCGTATTTTCTTAAGAATATCTATAAAGATCCGAAGTCAAGACGAAAAATAAATATCGTGACGCCACAGCTTTCTTTGGGACTTGCTGTGCACGAGGTGGTGGAAGGTCTTGGAAATTTTAAGGCGGAAGAGCGCTTTCATCGCGATCTTTTAGCGGACCTTGAAGTTGCATGGCAAAAGGTGACTGGTGTGCGCGGTGGATTTAAAAATCCAGAAGAAGAAGCAGAGTATAAGAAAAGAGCGAAAGAAATGATCGAACGAGTCGCTAGGCATCCTGGACCACTTCTCAATAAGGCTGTGAAGCTTAAAGAATCAGCAAATGGGATGCCGCCGAATTTTTTCATTTCCTCTGACGACAACATTATTCTTTGCGGTAAGATCGACTGGCTCGAATATGTGCCAGAAGATGATAGTGTCAAAATTCTTGATTTTAAAACTGGACGACACGATGAAAGTGAGGATTCTCTCCAGCTTCCAATCTATCTTCTTCTCGCAAAAGAACTTCAGAAAAGAAAAATTTCTGGAGCGAGCTATTGGTATCTCGATCGCGACGATACTCCAAAAGATGTACAACTTCCTGACGAAAATGAATCGAGACGACGAGTCCTTGAGACTGCAAAAAAAGTAAAAGAGGCGAGAGAGCTTGGAGTTTTTGAATGTCCTCGCGGCGGATGTTTTGCATGTAAACCTTTTGAAGCGATCATTTCTGGAAAAGCAAAGTTTGTCGGAGAAGGTGGATATCAGGATTTGTATGTACTTAACGACTAGGGAAAAGAATAAAATTTTTTCTCTGATTTTTGCGTGCGTGCTCGTTTTGATTTTGTGGAAACTTGGATATTTTCCGTCAGGAGGTGTTGCATCGTCTCAGACAGCTACATCAACAGGAGAATATTATGATGTGGTTCGAGTTGTTGATGGTGATACTTTCGTTGCGAGCGTCGATGGAAAAGAAGAAAAAGTACGCCTCATTGGTATTAACACGCCAGAGACTGTCGATCCTCGGAAACCGGTGCAATGTTTTGGTAAACAAGCGAGCGATGAAGCAAAGAAAATTCTTGAAGGAAAGAAAGTTCTTCTTGAATCAGACCCGACGCAATCAAAGTATGATAAATACGGACGACTTCTTGCATATGCTCACACCAACGATGGAATATTTTTCAATGAATTTATGATTGCGAATGGATACGCATATGAATATACATACGATGTGCCGTATGAATATCAAAGTGATTTTAAAGAGAAGGAGAGTGAGGCGAGAGCGGCAAATGCAGGCCTTTGGAATCCAACCACCTGCGGAGGGAAATTTTAAATAAAAATAGGAGCTTTAAAGCTCCTTGTAATGTGATTTCTTAACTCTTAATCGTCGTCCTCTTCGCTGCTGCCTAGGATTTCTAGGAGATTCAGGAAGAGATTGATGATGTCGAGATAGAGATCAACCGAAATATCGACGGCGTTGTCGAGGGTTTTCGCAACTTCACTGGCGCGATACATGTCGTAGCCGATGTAGAGCGAGAAGATTCCCGCTCCGATGTAATCAACGACACGCAAGTGTGCGAGTTCAGGGATGAAGAGCTGCGCGAACCGGACCATGACGAGTCCGCCGAGTGCCAGGAAAAGCGGTGCGCCCATTTTCTTAAAGAGCCCTGGGAAGCAAGTTCCCATAAAGCCCATGAAGAAGGTGATCATCGCTGTCAAAGCGAAAGCGTTTCGCACAACGTCTGGACTGTAGTGGTTGACTGCTGGGCCGATGATTATGCCGAAGGGCACCACGATCATGTTGTAGCCGATAAATGAGAGTATCGGGTTGTCGCTGTTCACGGCGATAAGAATGCCGATAATGGGTACCACCAGACCGAGCATGATGATTCCCATCAAAGTCGGATTGTAGTGCATTTCGATCGCTTTGTGTGCGATCACGGCAGTTCCGATAAGCCCCCACAGAAGTGAAAGGGTGAGCGCTCCATAGAAGGATTGCGCACTGACTTCGTCTGATCCACTGCGGTCAAAGACCCCAGTGCTGATTGCATTTGCCATAGGTTTATGTCTGTTTCGATGGTTTTGCTTCTCAAGAAGCTGAAAAGGAATTTAAACACCCTTTCAGCCTCTTGTAAGTTAACCTAAAACAGAGGACGACTAGCGTCATAATGACACGAATTTTTACAAAGTCAAATATAGAAATTGACTTGTTTTACTCCACAAAAATCTCAACTTCGGGATCCATTTTATTTTTCTCGACGCGCATAAAGAGCGCGATGATGGCACCTACAAGAAGAAGTGCTGCTGAGATAAGGAATATTTCTCCATATGCTTCAATCTGTGCTTTAAGACTAATGAGTGCAATTGCTTCTTTGTATTGAGTTGGGTCGGTGAGATGTAGAAGACTTTGTCTTGTAATTGAAAGGACATTGCTTTCAGTGAAGCTGTTGAGAATGGTTGCAAAGATTGCGATACCGAATGCTCCAGAAATATTTCGCACAAGCGCAAGAACAGATGAAGCGATACCGATCTCGTGTGGATCCACGGCAGCGGCAATCACTCCTGTTCGTTGTGCCATTCCAAAACCGAGACCAAATGCCATGATTGAAAGAGGGATCATAATTGCCCATGCTCCAGAGCGTGGATCAAGCCATGAGAAGAAATAAAGTCCGACAGCGGCAACCAAAGTAGAGAAAGCGATCACATACCGCGGCTCGAATTTTCCGATAAGGTTTCCTCCAATTGGTGCTGCAATCATAAGTGCGACTGCCATCGGCACGAAAAGGAAACCGGCCTGCGTAGCGTCGTAACCCATGAAAGTTTGAGCGTAAATTGGAATAAGGAAAATGCTGCCCATCATACCCATGAATACAATGAAGTTGTTCACGAGTGCACCGACGAAAATGCTGTTTTTGAAAAACTTGAGGTCGACGATCGGCTCCGGATGTTTCTTTTCGATAAAGTAAAAGGCAATTCCAAATCCGAGAATAATAAGATAAGAGAGAATACTATTGAACGACACCCAACCCCAATCGACACCTTGATCGAGCACAAGAACGAGTGCTGCCAATGCGCCTCCAAGAGTAATCGCACCCCACCAGTCGAATTTTGCTTTTGCATTCGGAATAACTGATTCATGAATATACGTGAGCGCCATTCCAAGACCGATAAGACCGACAGGAAGGTTTACAAGAAAGACTGAACGCCATCCGAAATTATCGATGAGTGGTCCACCGATGAGGGGGCCGAATACAGACGCTGCTGCAAAAGATGAAGACCAAATACCGAGAGCTTGTGAACGCTCTTTTCCTTCTTTAAATGTCACAGCAAGAATAGCCATGGCGGTAGGATAGTCAGCTGATCCGGCAATCGCTTGAATGATTCGAAACGCAATCATCGAAGGAAGATTCCATGCAAGACCTGCGAGTACAGAACCAACAATAAAGATCGCAAATCCCCAGATGTACACTTTTTTACGACCGATGGTGTCACCAAGCTTTCCCCAGATTGGTACGAAGATTGCGTTTGCAAGAATGTAAGCAGTTGCGATCCAGCCGGCAGCAGAAACAGAAATAGAAAAGTCACTAATGATCTTTGGGAGTGCGAGGTTAACAATCGTTTGGTCGAGACGACCAAGGAAAGTACCGACGATCACTGTAAGAAGGACCATCCATTTTGGAATTCCATGTTCTGTTTTTCCCCAGGATTCTGCCATAGAATTAATGTCGCACCGCGCAATTAAAATGCTGCGACGCGGTCAGATTTATTACTGTTTATAAATAGAAACCTTCGCAGACATTCCGTTTTGGAGTTCAGGATATGCTGTCGTGTCGAAACGCACCTTTACGTCAAATTCCTGCACCTGTCTTTTGTCAGAGATGTTGAAGACAATGTCACCGCTTCGCGATGTAGGAGAAATTTCATCAACAATTCCTTGATATTTTTTTCCAGGGAAGCTGTCGACTGTGAAATCCGCTCGTTCACCGATCGCAATATCTTTAAGACCTTTATCTTCTTCAATGTGTGCAACAAGTCGAAGTGTTGCTGGATCAATGACTGATACAACAGCTTCACCAGAATTAACCTGCTTTCCGATATTATTTTCTACATTTGATACGATACCTGCTGTCTTTGTTTTGATGAGTTCATTACCAACACGTGCTACTACTTCATTTGCTGTCACAGTGTCACCTGTGTTTACGAATACTTGTTCGAGCGTACCGTTTTGTGTAGGAGAGAGAGCTGCGACAGATCCTTCAATATCAGATTTATCAGTAAAAATAACGCCCGATGATACTTTCCAGTATGCAAATCCAGCGATCGCACCGATAATAAGAAGTGCAAAGATGAGATTGATAACCCAGACATTTGCTGCAACTTTTTCGAGTTTTTCCTCCTCTTTTTTTATTTCACCAAGAATCTGATTTTCTTTTTTGAGAATATCTTTCTCCATATTATTTTCTTTGTTGTTTTCCATAGTGATGTGTTAGATGCTTTGATTCTTGATTAGTGATTGTTACCAAATGTTGCAATCATGTCTCCTTGGTTAAGTCCCGAAGTAATTTCACTCCAGCCGTCTGTGCTTTCAATACCGACCACGACCTGTTTCTCAGCAAAAGTTTTGTCAGGGTTTTCTACGAGCACAAATGTATCAGATCCTTTTCGAATGATAGCGCTTGATGGAACTGAAAGCGCATTATCTTTTGAACCAATCATGATAGAAGCGTTTGCTGTCATTCCTGAGTGAATACGAGGATCATCATTTGTGAAAGTGAGTGTCACTTTGTATGTACCTACACCATCTGTGATTGTTTCTGCAGGATCAATTTGTGAAACTGAAGCATCGAAGAGAACGCTTGGACCGTATGTGTCGAGAGAAATCTTTGCATTTTGTCCAACAGCAATTTTTCCAATATCATTTTCAGCGATTTGTGCGTCTACTTCAAATTTTTGATTTGAGATAACACCAACAAGTGTTTGTCCTGGTGATGCGGTCTGACCTACTTTTGCATCCTGTCTGCTTACGACACCATCAAAAGGAGCCACGATCACAGCATTCTGGATTTGAGCCTGAATAATTTGCACTGCACCTTGTGCATTTTGAACATTTGCCTGTGCAAGAGAAATTGAATATGGGCCGACTGCGCTTTGTGCACTTGTATATGCTTCTTTTGCAGTAAGAATTCCACTTGATGCGCTGTCTACTGCAGCACGAGCTGTTGCTACGTTTGCGCGATATGAGTCATATACAGCTTTGCTTGTTGCATCAGAAGGGGTATATGAATTGAGAACGTCAGCGATGTCAGAAAGGAGAGCGCCGGCCGCATTGATTGCAATCGTTGCCTGATTTTCTGCTGCCTGGATTGAGTTGTCATCGTTTAGATTTTTATTTGCATCTGCCCATGAAGAAAGTGCTCGATCGAGGTCTTCTCGTTCACCGTTTATTTTCTGTTCAAGGTTTGCATCCTGAGGTTGGATTGTGTATGAACCATTTCCCTGGCTTATTGTTGCACCAAAGATTGGATTTGTTGAAAGATTTTTGAAGAATTGGTCGATGTAAAGTTTCTCAGCACTATCGAGCGATGTGTAAGCTGTGCGAAGTTTATCAGCAACAGTCTGACGATTGTTTGCAATCGATGCAGATACATCAGATGAAGCACTTGCAGATCCTGCATTTTGAAGTTCGTCTAATTTTATTTGATTCTGCGCGAGTGTTGCTTTTGCCTGTGCAAGTTGACCTTGGAGATCTCCAGCTTGAAGAGCTGCGATCGTCTGACCTTTTCTTACAGCTTGTCCTACATCAGCATACACCGCTGCAATAGTTCCAGATTTTCCAAAGGCAAGATCAACTTCCTCAGAAGCTTTTACTTGGCCAGTCGCTGACACAGCTGCAATAAGTGAGCGATTTTCCGCCGCTTGTACCGCAAGATTTTGTTTTTGATTTGATAGTAAGAAAATGACAAGTGCGCTTAAGAGACCTAAGACGACGCTTGCTCCGATAACAAATGCTCTATTGTGAATTAATTTTTGCATACGATTCTATTAATGTTTAAATATGCGATGCGACTTTTTTAATAAGCTCCATAAAATCTTTCTTTTCCTTTGCTGAAAGGGAAGTGACAATGTCTTTCATCTTCTTTCCGGCTTCACGGAGTCCGCTTTGAAGGATTTTTTCTCCCTTAGTAGTTATGCAGAGGCGGATAATGCGGCGATCTTTGGGATCAGGTTCTCGCTTGAGTTCTCCGGTCCGTACTAATCTTTCGATGACACGAGTTGCAGATGGGGAAGTAACACAGAGTTCATCCGCGATTTCCTTCATTGTAGGGTGTTTTTTCTCATCAATAATAGCGAGAGTGCGGATCTGGACGACAGAAAGAGAACCGAGAACTTTGCTTTTCCCGATTTGTTCTCGCATTGAGCGAGTGATCTTAAATATCGCGGCCGCTGCCAATTCTATGTTTTCCATTGTCTTGTTCTAAATACCTAACTATCCTAATAGTTAGCTTTGCTAAGTATTTTATCAAAGACGGGCAATAATGTCAAAACTGACATTATCCCAAGACGAAAGAGTGGTCAAAATCTTAATTATTCTTTTTGATGAGGTTTTTGGTGATATCTTCAAAAGTGCCACCAACTTTTTTGCCGGGATTGAAAATGTTCTCTGGATCGAATATTTTCTTTGTCTTTCCAAAAAGCTCCACAATCTTTTCACCGTACATTTGGAGAAGATATGGGGTACGAATAATACCGTCATTGTGTTCGGCTGTGATAGAGCCTTTGAATTCATGTACGAGGTCATATACTTTTTTCGAAAGCTCGAGAATAGTGTTCCCTGAGAAAGGCGAGTCGAGATCCATAAGCGGAATGATGTGGAAGTTTCCATTACCAAGGTGTCCTTGGACAGTGTATTTGAGTTTGTATGCATCAATTGCTTCACGTACTTTTGGCAAGAACTCTGGCAATACTTCAGGCTTTACGACAATGTCATCAATAAATGGTGCTGTGCGTTGTCCATGAACATGATTGCGAAGAAGGTTAAAGCTTTCGTGGCGAATATCCCAATATTTTTCAGCCTCAGCACTATTTTTTGCGATATGCATTTTGAAATGGAAATCTGTGATATGGTCGCGTACTTCCTCAAGTTTCTTTTTCACTTCGGCTTCAGTTTCTCCAGTAAATTCGATCATGAGAATAAGTTTCGGTACGCCGCCTGTAAGGATCATGAAAGATTCAGGAATAAACTGAAAGCCGAGTCGTATTGCACCCCAGAAACCAAGGCGCTTGAAGAAATCAAAGAAGAATTTTACGGCGAGGATCATGCTGTAGTCGTCGTATGTTTCGAGGCTGTCAGGCTTGTAAGGTACAATTTTTGTAACAAGATCGCTCACACGATCGAGAGAGGGAAGAAATACGACAAGAATGTTTGAATATTTTGCGAGAGGAACAAGTTTGAAATTTATTTCAGTGATAATGCCAAATGTTCCTTGTGATCCACAGATAAGACGACAGATATCGAATGTGCCCGTGGTTTTATCATAGACATTCCAAAGATAATAGCCGGCAGAATTTTTTGATACATCAGGTTTTGCAGACATGATAATCTCATAATTTTCATTAATGAGATCAAAAATATTTTTATAGAGATTTCCTTCAAATCCGCCTGCTGAAATCTTTGCCTCAAGTTCAGTTTTTGAAAGAGGTTTTACTTCATATTCATTGCCATCCTCTAAAACAATTTTTAAAGAATTGATATAGTTTTCCGTTTTACCGTATTTAATGGCTTTCTCGCCACCGCTGTTATTTGCAACCATTCCACCGACGGTGCATATCTCACGAGAGGCTGTGAAAGCTGGCATAAAGCTTCCGACTTTCTTTGTTTCTTTATCAAGATCACGATAGAAGCAGCCAGGCTCCACTACACATTGCTCCTTCTCTACTTTCTTAATCCCTGTCATGTAGCGATTCATGTCGAGAATAATTGAATTATTGAGAGGACCTCCAGACATATCTGTGCCGGCTGAACGCGCTGTAATAGAAAGGGAAGGGAATTCTTTTTTATTTTCAGAGACAAATCGCACAATTGCTTTCACGTCTTCAGAATCTTTTGGATAGGCAACGAGAGCTGGTTTTATTTCAAAAAGGCTTGCATCGCGAGAGTGTGAAGTCAGTGTGTCGTTACTTTGATCAAGATCGCCTTTAAATATTTTTTTAAGGGAATCGAGTGGGGGAAGTATGTGTGTATCTGTTGTTGAATTTTGCATATGTGAATTATACAAATTAAAGCAATATATTTCTATGATTTTTCTGTGCTAAAATTTACGCATGAAAACAGCACGTCCTCGAATGTATCATCCGTTTGCCATCAAACGAACAAAAGGGCATCTCCTGGCAATTTCCGGAATGATTTTTTTACCTCTGGTTTTTCTTCTCTTATTTTCATATGTCGCACAGATCGGTCTTCCTTCTCTTTTTGAAAACCTAGGTTTTTCACTTTTTCGAATATTTTCTGCATGCATTATGGCGATGATCATAGGATGGCTTTGCGCAGTCTTTTTCTATAAAGGAAGACGAGGAGATGTGGCGCTTCCGATTTTCGATCTCCTGCAGAGTTTTCCTACGTCTGCCGCACTTCCTATTGCTGTGATGTATCTTGGCTCAGGTGGACTCGTTGTTGTCTTTTTTCTTGTTCTTGAAATCATCTGGCCAATATTTTTCTCAATTGTGAGCTCGATGAGGCTTATTCGAAGAGACTGGAATGAGGCAATGCAGATTTCGCGTATTAAAGGTATTGATTACCTTAGGCTTTTTCTTATTCCTGTAAGTTTGCCAGGACTCATTACAGGAACAATTATTGGTCTTGGTGATGCGTGGGAATCGCTTGTGGCAACCGAAATTATCATTCATGTGAAATACGGACTCGGCACCTTTTTCAATATGTTTTCAACGAATCCTCAAGCAACACTTCTTGGAATCTTGGCACTTCTTGCGATAATTTTCACAATTAATAAAAGTATTTGGCTGCCACTTCTCGCATGGAGCCATGAAAAAATGGAAGAATAAGTATGAAAAGTCTTATTACAGTTGAACATGTACATAAATCTTTTAAAGATCCGGGACATAGGGATCTTGAATCACTTCGCGATGTGTCACTTCATGTGCGCGAAGGAGAATTCCTGGTACTTCTTGGTCCTTCAGGATGCGGTAAGTCGACACTTCTGCGTCTTATGAGCGGACTCGATACAGAGACTTCCGGAAAAATTTCTTTTTCTGATGAGTCTTTGAAAGAAGAGGTGAGCTTTGTATTTCAGCAGTCTGCCGTGCTCCCATGGCTTACCGTCGGAGAAAATGTGGAATTGAATCTCATTGGAAAAAAAGTTCCTAAAGAAAAAAGGCGAGCACTTGTACAAGAAGAACTTAAAGAATTTGGCCTCGACAGGTTTTATCATTCAAGTCCCCATGAACTTTCAGGAGGAATGAAACAGCGTGTTGGTCTCGCGCGAGCATTCGTAACATCGCCTAAAATTATTTTCCTCGACGAGCCGTTTTCAGAACTTGATATTTTCACAGCAGAAGAACTTCGCAAAGAACTTCTTCGTCTTTGGAAAGAACATAACGCGACGGTGGTGATGGTAAGTCACAATGTCGATGAGGCAATCGAGCTTGCTGACCGCATTGTTGTTTTCTCTGATAGGCCAGGCCATGTAAAAGGGATTATTGAAAACACATTGCCACGAACAAGAGATATGCGCTCCGATGTATTCTTTAAAATGCAGGACGAGGTGAAAAAATTATTACATCCATAAATGAGCACTTATTTTCTAAGCGTCATACTTGGATTCATTTCATTTGTTGGATGGGGAAGTGGAGATATTTTTGGTACATATTCAGCAAGAAAGATTGGCGGTATTGCAACATCGCTTCTGGTTTCTATAACAAGTTTTGTTGTTTCGCTCATCGTTCTTCCTTTGGTACCGCACGATTTTTCGAGTTATACATCGGGTCTTTTTCTTTTCAATATTTTTATTGGACTTTTTGCAATTGCTGGAAATATTTCTCTTAATATCGGACTTCGAAAATCAAGTGCACCGCTTGTTGGAACAATTGCGGCGTCATTTACTGCTATAAGTATTATTCTCTCGATTTTATTTTTTCATGATTCAGTAACAAGTGTGGAATTATTTTCACTTATCCTTATTTTTATCGGAATATTTGTTTGTGGCTTTGGAGAAATAAAAAATTTCAATGAAATCTTTAAAGATAGAGGCATTGGTTTTGCATTTATATCTATGATTACATGGGGGATTTATTTTTGTTTTACGAGAATTGTTATAGATAAGGTTGGTTGGTTTCTTCCACATTTTTTAACAATCATTCTTGCGATCATAACTGGTTTTATTCTTTATCTGAAAACAAATGAATCCAAGTCGTTAGGTACACACTACTCATCGATAAAATTATTTTTTACAATCGTAATGTGTGCTCTACTACTTCGTGCAGGCGACTTTGCATTTAACTTTGCTATTTCCAAAGGATTTACCGAAATCTCGGGTGGAATCGGTGGATCTTATCCAATACTTTTTGTGATCTTGTCGTCGTTTACATTCGGTGATTATGTCAGTCGTCGTGAAAAAGTGGGCATCTGCATTACACTTGTTGGACTTGTTTTACTTTCATTCTTTTCATACCATTCATAAACATGAAATACTGGCTCATAAAATCTGAAGAAGGGTGCTATTCGATAGACGATTTCAAAAAAGATAAAAAAGTGTCGTGGGAGGAAATTAGAAACTATCAGGCGAGAAATTATATGGTACGCGATATGAGTGTTGGTGATCTCGCATTCTTCTATCATTCGATGGGAAATCCGACCGGTGTTGCTGGTATTGCCAAAGTATCGTCAAAGCCACATCCAGATCTCTCTCAATTTGATAAGAAAAGTGAATACTTTGATCCGAAATCAAAAATAGAAAATCCTACATGGCAATGCGTCGATTTTTCATTTGTAGAAAAATTTCCGCGCATCGTGTCGCTTGAAGAAATAAAAAAAGACAAAAATCTTTCTGGAATTGTTGTTGCAGCAAAGGGAAGTAGGCTTTCAATTCAGCCTGTGTCTGAAAAACATTTCAAAAGAATCGTGGAGCTTTCGAAGCAGAAATAAAAATTGCCGCGCAGTGCGGCTTAGTTCCAGAGAACGGAGAAGGCGGTCGTGTGATCCGTGTCGGACCAGAGACGTATCTCGCGTGCTCCTTTTGCAAGAACTTTGTGCAGTTGTTCGCTGTTGCCAAAATCGAGCCTTCTCGACACAAGGTCGAAGAATTGGTGAGCTGTCTCTGGCGTGCAATACAAGAGCACTTTTATGTCCCAGCGGCTAAGAGCTGGGAGAAGAGATGCGGCGACGAAGTCGCTTTGGAATGGACATGTAATTATTGCGTCAAATCGTGGATCCAGTCTTGGGAAGAAACCCTCAACAGTAGGGTGAACGATATGAAACGTCAGAATGGGCTGTTTATCCTGAGGACGTTTCGTTTGTTTGTCTTGGGGTAGAACAACAGTGGGAATAGGCATCTGCACTGATTCTATCATTTCTTTTGTCTGTTATATAATGTGGATATGCAAGAAGATCAGACACACAACAAGTTATGGTTTCGTTCAAAGCGTTATGGATTGGGCTGGTATCCAGTTACGTGGCAAGGTTGGCTTTCACTCCTTCTGTATGTTGCTGCAATGATTACACAGATCTATTCTGTCGAACCGGATAAATCAAATGCGTCTATTGTCATTCCGTATATTTTTACACAAGTCTTTTCATTAACAGCGCTTCTCATTGTTCTCTGCTATCTCAAAGGAGAAAAGCTTGAATGGCGATGGGGGAATAAAAAATAAACTATGTCACTTGGAGATTTAGGAAATAATTTGAATAAGCAGGCGGGAAATACATATAACGAACAGCGTGAGCGTATTATGCGTGAAGCAAAAGAGCAGGAAGCACGTCGAGCGGCGCAGGAAGCTGACAGAATGAATCGTGAGATTTCACAAATGAGACTCCAAAAACAAACACTCGAAGGAAGAATTCAGCAGCTTACTATGGAGATTGCTCGTGAGAAAAATGTTTCAACTCGAACCCTTAAACAAAACGAACTTCATCGTCTCCAAAATGACAAGCATCATCTCGAAGGTGAAATCATTTCAAAACAAGGACGAGCAAGCGCATCGCATAATATACGTTACGATAATCCACACTATTTTTAATTCATGGATAATCATCCGCTTACAATCGTAATCTTTGGAGCTTCAGGAGATCTCTTTAAGAAAAAGCTTGCTCAGGCTTTTTTTGATCTTTATAAAGATGGATTTCTTGCTCCTGGTTTTTCACTTTTTGGAGTGTCACGACGCTCGATTGCTGACGAAGATTTCCGAGCTCAAGTTTTATCTTCAATTGAAACAGAGGATAAAAAACTTGCGAAAGAATTTGTTGAAAATCTTTTCTTTCGATCGGGAGACATTGATGACAAGGCAACGTACGACATGCTTAAGAATGAATTTACAATGCGCGATGATATGCTGGGACTTTGCACACGAAAGCTTTTCTATCTCGCAGTCATTCCAGATCTTTATGAAAAAGTGTTCCGTAATCTCTCTGCTTCCGGGCTTACAATTCCTTGTGCTCCAGAATTTGGTGACAAAACTTTAAGTTGGGTGCGTGTGCTCGTTGAGAAGCCTTTTGGAAAAGATGCAGAACATGCTGAAATGCTTGATGAACTCTTAGGAAAACTTTTTGAAGAAGATCAGATTTTTCGTATCGATCACTATCTTGGAAAAGAAATCTTGCAGAACATTCTTGCGTTTCGTTTTGGCAATGCACTTTTTGAGCCACTCTGGTCTAAGCGACATGTTTCAGAAATTTGCGTACGAATGCACGAGACAAGTGAAAAAGGCTCTCTTGCAGAAAGGGCAAAACTCTATGACGCGCTCGGCGCACTTCGCGATGTTGGACAAAATCATCTTCTCCAAATGCTTGCGATCGCTACGATGGAGAATCCACTTTCATTTTCTGCGGAAGATATTCGAGAAGCGCGAACGGCCCTTCTTTCGTCAATTAAGGTAAAAGAGGACATTAAAAATTTTGCGCACGCACAATATGATGGATATCAGGATGAACCAGGTATTGAAGAAGGATCGGACACAGAAACATATTTTAGAGCTGAACTCGAGATCAAAAATGAAAGATGGAAAGGAGTGCCGATTTTTATTGAGCACGGTAAAGCACTTAAAGATACTCTTGCAGAAATTTCAATTACATTTAAGGCAAGCGACGAATCTGATGAATCGATGTTTGTACCAGCAACAAACAAACTGACTTTTCATATACAACCAAAAGAAGGAATTTCAATTGAATTTTATGCAAAAAAATCTGCATTTCAGTATGAACTCGAGAAGAAAAAACTTTCATTCGATTATAAAAGTTCACATGCAACACCTTTTGTCTATCCATATGTAAAACTTCTTCGTGATGCAATCTCTGGTGATCAAACTCTCTTTGTTTCAACGGATGAGATTAAAGAACAATGGCGAATTGCGTCTGACATTGAGAAGGTTTTAGAGGATGTGCCACTTTTGGTGTATCCAAAAGGATCTGATGCTCATGAAATAAAAGAAGATTAATTATAAAGGATATGAAAATAGGATATATCGGTTTTGGAAAAATGGGACTTAATATGATTCTTCGTATGAAAGAGAAGGGTCATGATGTTGTTGGTTGGAATAGAAGTGAAGAAGGCCGAAACAAGGGACGAAGTGCGGGTGTGCAAGTGGTTGATACTGTAAAAGAGCTTATTGATGCACTTCCTGTTCCTCGCACGGTATGGATTATGGTGAGTCATCAAGGAGTGGATGAAGTTTTAAATGAAATTGTGCCGCTACTAACGCCTGGAGATACAGTTATTGATGGTGGAAATTGTTTTTATAAAGATGCGCTCCGCCGAGCAAAAGAACTCGAAGCAAAAGAAATTAATTTCCTGGATATCGGTGTGTCGGGAGGTCCTGGAGGAAGCCGCAATGGTGCATGTCTCATGATTGGTGGAAAGAAAAATGTAGCAATGAAATATGTTCATCTTTATGATGATCTTTCTGCTCCTGGTGCATGGAGAATTTTGGGAGACAATGGCGCAGGACATTTTGCAAAAATGGTACACAATGGCATTGAGTATGGAATGATGCAGGCGATTGCTGAAGGATTTGAGGTGCTCAAAAAATCAGAATTTAATCTTTCTCTTGGTGAAGTTGCCGAACTCTACAACAGACGCTCGGTTGTCGAATCTCGTCTTATCGATTGGCTCTATCAAGGCTTCAAAAAATTCGGAGAAAATCTCGATGGAATTTCTGGAGAAGTTGCAGCGAGTGGAGAAGGCGAGTGGACGGTGAATACCGCGAAAGAAATGAATGTGCCCGTCACGATCATTGAAGAATCACTTAATTTTCGAAAGGGGTCAAAAGGAAATCCTACATTTATAGGAAAAATTCTTTCTACGATGCGCACGATGTTCGGAGGACATGATGTGACAGAGAAATAATTTCTAGTTGATTTAGACGGCTTCTCGGTGTACCCTGTGCGCCAGTATGAGTCAAAAACTTTATAGGATTGTCACTGGTCCCTCAGTCAATCCGGAACAGCTCTTTTACTTCAACTCGCTTGAGCATGGTGACAAAAAAACCATGACTCGACCCTCGGAACTGCTTTTGGCGGGATCTTCGGCGAATGTGCTACATGCTGTGCGAAAGCACGGCGGTGACGGTCTTCTTGTAGGATTCGTTTCTGCACACGACACACTCCTTGTCGATGTTATGCTGCGCGAAGCCCTCAAGACGGCGAATATGGCTTTCGAGCCACTACACGTTTTGGACGGCACAAATATCGCAGTGATTCAGATCGATGAGAACGGCCATAGCCCCATCATCCTCTGTCAGACGCATAAGGTACTGCCACATAAAGTGAGCGGCGCTGAGGCTGACATTGATATGCTAAGCCTCGATAAGGACGCATATGGAGTGGCTACTGGTATTCGTCCTGGACAGGAATTTTTTGCGATCAGACTTTTTGAGCGCATACTGCCTGGCCGACGAATTCTCAATTTCAACAAGGGATTGGGATCCTCCGAACATATGCATGAGGTGATTCGTGGCGCTGACATGGTCGTCGTCAACGAATTGGAACTTCAAAAAATTGGGCTCACACCCAATGAAGTTCACCGCATTGGTCCAAAAGTGGTCATTGTCACCGAAGCAGAAAAAGGCGGCGTCGTGTCAGTCGGCGGTTCAAAAGAACGCTTCGAGGCAGTTACTTTTGAAGGTAGCTGCACAAGCAATACCGGAGCAGGCGATTGGTTCCTGGGCACTCTTGTGTGGTGGCTTGAGAAAAATGCACTCACAGTCCACGATCTCAATCTTCTACGACTTAAAGAAGGTGTCTCGCTTGCGGCGAAAGTTGCAGGTAAAAAGATCACTATGCCCGGCGGAGCGAACGGTCCTTCGATTAGTGAGTTGTAACATCCAGCATTATGCTGGAATTTTTATTTTCTAATGTATGAGATCAGGAAGTGTTGAGATATCGTCGAGTGTTGGAATGTGTGCCTGATCTATGAATCTGTCGTGTGGCGTCTTAGGTCCTTTTATATAAACATAATGAAAATTCGGATATTTTTTTGATACAGTTTCAATTTCGTCTGCATGATCATTTATGAAATACACGTCTTCAGTAAGTGGCATCTGCTCAATGATCTCTTCCTTTTTTTCTTCACAGATATAAATATTTTTATCAAAGTATATGTGCAGACCAGAATTTCGTATTTTGAAACATTGGAAATATTCATGTCCTCTTGTAAGGAGGATTAGTCGGTGTCCTTCCTCAATGAGAAGTGCGAGTACGTGATCAACAGGACCTTTCAAATAATTTTTTAAGTCAGTGGAAAGAAATTGATCTATATCTTCTTTGAGGACTTTATGTCCGAGTTTCTCGATTTCAGCAACATGTTCAAGAAATGCTGGGTTTTTATGAATCTCTCTATGCTTTTTATTTGCAAGATCAATAACATCTTCCGGAATATTATTTTTAAGAAGAAGTTCATGAGAAATTTTATTGAGCTTGGAAGTATCAAGAAGCGTGTAATCGAGATCAAATATAATTGTTGCCATAAGGCACTCACTATAGCGTATTTCGTTTCCCGGGTGAACTTTCTGATAGAATAGAAATATGGCAGAAATTATCGGAACAAAGGAAAACCCATACCATCTTTCCGTTGGAATCGTCGTTAAGGATGATTCAAAAGTTATTCTTATACATAAAAAGCAGAAAAAATATACAGTCCCTTCGGAAACAATTTCTCTCAATGAAACACTTGAAGAAGCTGTTAAAAGAGGGGCTCGTGAGGAGCTCGGGCTTCTTGTAGAAATTGAGAAGTATCTTGGTGGTATGATTTTTACTTTTAAAAGGGCGGACGAAACAGAAATTAACAAAACCACATGCTATTTTTTAGTACGGAAAGTGGGTGAATGTGAAAAAACTCCAATGGATGACGAACTCCTTGATGAAGTGCATTGGTTTGAAATCGCTGAAGCAATTTCTGTGCTCGAGAAAGAAGGTAATGTTCAAGCAGAAATTCTAAAAAGAATTTATGGAAAAAATAACTAAGATTATAGATATATCACTTCCGCTTACAAACGACACTATTGTCTATCCAGGCAATGTGCCCGTAACAATTGAAAATCACGCACACCTCCCGGACGATTCAAGTCATCTTTCAAAAATCACAATGGGTTCGCATTCAGGAACACATATCGATGCGCCGATGCATGCAATAGAAGGAGCAGGTGAAATTGATGTATTTCCGCTCGAAGCATTCGTCGGGCCATGCCGTGTGTTGGATTTTGACTTTGAGAACGTCGAGATAACAAGGGCTTCACTTGAAAGCAAAAATATTCAGAAAGGCGAAAGGGTTTTGGCAAAGACAAAGAATAGTAATATGGGCTTTGAGAGCTTTCGACCCGATTACATATATCTGTCAGGTGATGGGGCAGAATACTTAGCAGAAATTGGTGTAGCGCTTTTTGGAATTGATTATATTTCCGTGAAGCAGCGAGGAAGCAAGGATAACAGACCTCACATCGCGCTTCTTTCAAAAAAAATCCCAATTGTCGAAGGATTAAATCTTAAAGATGTGTCTGAAGGTGAGTATTTTCTTTCATGTGTGCCACTTAAATTTAGTGGTATAGATGGAGCACCTGCAAGAGCTATACTTATGAGCAATAATAATTGAGTAAAATAAAACTATGGATGAAGCGATAAAAAATTTTGGTAAGCAGTTCGATTTTGTACCGGAAATAGTTAATAAGGAAAATCTCAAATCTTTTAAGCATATTTTGCTTCTTGGTATGGGAGGGTCACATTTGGCTGCAGATGTGGCAAAAAATATTTCACCTGAACTTGATATTACAATTTTTGAAGACTATGGTCTGCCGAAAGTGTCTGATGAATTTCTCAAAGACTCATTGGTAATCGCAAGTTCATATTCAGGAAATACTGAGGAAGTAGTAGCGGGGCTAACTGAAGCGCTTGAGAAGAAACTAAACTGCGTAGTTATTTCTGTTGGTGGCAAACTTCTTGAAACAGCAAAAGAGAAAAAACTTCCTTACATTCAAATTCCTGATACAAAGATTCAGCCAAGGTCTGCCCTTGGATTTTCTGTGGTTGCTCTTGCGCATCTTCTCAAAGATGAAAAGCTTCTTTCTGAGATCGAAAATCTTAAAGGAAATATTGAGTCTTCAAATCTTGAGAAGCAAGGAAAGGAATTGGCGGAGCATATAAAAGGGAATGTACCAATCATTTATACGTCGAGAAAAAACTTTGGAGTGGCATACAACTGGAAAATAAAATTCAACGAAACAGGAAAGATTCCTGCTTTCTACAATGTTTTCCCCGAACTCAATCACAATGAGATGACTGGTTTTGATGTCACAGTGCATAGTGCAGAGCTTTCGAAAAATTTCATTGTGATCTTTATTCATGATAACGATGACCATTCTCAAATCAAAAAGAGAATGGATACAACAGAAAGACTCTACGAGGATCGCGGCATAAAAACAATTTCACTTTCGCTTTCAGGAAGCACATTTGCAGAAAAGATTTTCAATTCACTTATCCTTGCTGATTGGACGGCTTTTTACACGGCGGCAGTCTACGGTGCAGAAAGCAATGAAGTACCAATGGTAGAGGAGTTTAAGAAGCTCATTTCTTAAAAGCTCGACTATGCTAAAATAGAGCCACTTATGGCTCGAGAACAAGAAAAAACAACCCAAAAAAGTATTTGGGTGCACTACAAAGCTGCTTTGGGTAAATCCATCTGGATGTTTCTTATCGCTGGTATTTTCTACAGCTTGGGGGCTTTCTTTGGCGGTATTCTTTCGCCGCTCTACTACAAAGGCATTATTGATTCTTTGGCTTCGCCGGAGAATTATTCCCGTATCTATTACTTTTTCTATCTTTTGCTTGGAGTGAACGTGCTTCAGTATTTCTTTTCACGTACATACGAATATATTGAATCGACGGCAACCTCGAAAGGAGAAGCAAGAATTGCATCCTATGCACTCAATCATCTGTCGCGGCATTCATATCAATTTTTCACAGACAATTTTGCAGGATCACTTGTAACGAAAGCGCGAAGGTTCTCTTCTGCGTTTGAAACAATGTCTGCGCTTTTCTTTGAGGATTTTCTCTATGCTGTCATCAACATTCTTGGTATTCTTTTTGTGTTATTTAGAACATCTGCAACGCTTGGCTTTGTCGCTTTTGGGTGGTTTGTTCTCCTTGCGTACGCAATTCTCGTCAGGACAAAAAAACGAATCCCACTTGAACGAGAACGAGGAGAAAAAGAAGCACGAACTACCGGTGTGCTTTCTGATGTCATTACAAATATTCTTAATCTAAAATTATTTTCTTCAAAAACAAGAGAAGGAAAATATTTTGATGAAGTACTTGAAGAAGAAAGAGTGGCCCGATCACGCTCATGGACTGTTGCCAATAACTCTTTCTCAATAAACGGTGCCATCACACTTCTTGCACAAAGCTCTCTTGTTTTTGTAAGTATTTTTCTCTGGAGCAAGGGTATGACAACAGCAGGTACCATTGTGCTTGTGATGTCTTACAGCAACACGCTTTTTAATCGTTTGAGCGGACTTGGCCGTTCATTTAGACAATTTAGCGATGCATACACCAATGCTACAGACTTTGCTCATATCATCGAGAAAGACATTGAGATTACCGATCCGAGACATCCAGAGACATTAAAAATAAAAGCTGGAGAGATTGTTTTTGATCATGTTGGTTTCTCTTATAAAAATAGCAAAGAAGTGCTTACAGATTTTAATCTCTATGTCGCACCGGGAGAAAAGATCGGTGTTGTGGGTACATCTGGTGCGGGAAAGACGACCATTACAAAACTTCTTCTTCGTTTTGCTGATGTAACAGGAGGTGCGATTACAATCGATGGACAAGACATTCGAAAGATCACACAAGACGATCTTCGTTCGACTATTTCTTATGTGCCACAGGATCCAATTCTTTTTCATCGAACCCTTCGCGAAAATATTGCCTACGGAAAACCTGATGCGACAGAAGAGGAAATTATAGAAGCTGCAAAACAAGCGCATGCACATGAATTCATTGAAAACCTTTCACATGGATATGAGACACTGGTGGGTGAGCGTGGCGTGAAGCTTTCTGGTGGAGAAAGACAGCGTGTTGCGATCGCTCGCGCAATTCTTAAAAATGCGCCAATTCTTATTCTCGATGAAGCGACGAGCGCACTCGATAGTGTTTCTGAAACTCACATTAAAGAAGCTCTTACAGCTCTCATGCATGGAAAAACAACTATTGTCATTGCGCACAGGCTTTCAACGATCGAGAAGATGGACCGTATTATTGTGATGGAGAAAGGCCAAATTGTGGAGGAAGGAGACCACAAGACGCTTCTTGCGCTTAAGGGAATTTATTTTAATTTCTGGAATCATCAGTACAAGGGATTCATAAAATAAGATTAAAGTTGTAAAATATTCATATGGCAAAAATAACTATTTTCGGAATGGCAGGAACAGGAAAGACAAGTGCAGGAAAAGCAGTGGCAGAAAAACTTGGCTATAAATTTTATTCAGCGGGCAATTTTGCGAGAGAGACTGCGGCAAAATTTGGTATGACAATCGATGAACTTGAGCAGCTCTCAAAGACAGATGATAAGTACGACAGAGAAAGAGATAAAATCACAGAAGAATTTGGGAAAAATAATGACAACTTTGTTGTGGAGGCTCGGCTTGCATGGCACTTTATTCCAGATTCTTTTAAGATCAGATTTATCTGTGATTTTAATCTTCGTACAGAACGTATAGCATTAAGAGAAGGGAAAGATGTCGAGCAAGTTCGTCGCGAAACACGAGCTCGAGAAGATGCCATTTACGAACGATTTGCAAATTACTACAACATTACCGATCTTGAAAATGGAAATTCTTTTGATTTAACTATTAATACGGGTGATAAAAAATTGGAGGAAGTAGTGGAGGAGATTGTTGCTAAAATTAAAGAGAAGTATAATTCATAACATGAACGACACCCGCTTTATTTTTCCATCACTTATTGTCGGAGCAGCACTCATTCTCTCGACTATTATCGGTGCGATTACTTTCTACAAGATCCGATCATTTGATAACAATGTCACAGTGACTGGCTCTGCAAAAACTTCTGTTGTTGCTGATATGGCAAAATGGAATGCTTCTATTACTCGCACGGTAAAGGCGAGTACGCTAAAAGACGGATATGGAGCGATTGCAAAAGATGCTGCCGCTGTTGATGTGTATATGACCTCACAAGGGTTTTCAAAAAACGACTATACAATCTCACCAGTTTTCATGAATGAAGACTACAGCTACAACAATCAAAATTATAATTCTGAGAAGCAATATAATCTTGTTCAAAATATTTCTCTTTCATCAAGCAGTACAGATCAAGTGACTGCAACTGCAAATGGGGCAGCATCACTTGCTGGAAAAGGCGTGCTCATTTCTACAAATAGTCTCGAATACTATTATTCAAAACTTCCTGACCTTCGAGTATCACTTCTTTCGGATGCGATCAAAGATGCAAAGGCAAGAGCAGAGAAGCTTGCGGAAAGTTCTGGCAAAAAGGTAGGTGCGCTTAAGTCAGCGTCATCTGGAGTGGTACAAGTAACAGCACCAAATTCTGTCGATGTATCAGACTATGGATCATACGACACACAAAGTGTGAACAAAGACATCATGGTGACTGTCAAAGCTTCCTTTGTACTCCAATAATTAGCTCATGCATAGAAATACACTTATAGCTTTTGGCCTTGTCACACTTGGTATTGCTGTAGCGTCTCTTACAGAGAACCCCTTTGTTGGGGTGTATGGTATAGCTTTGCAAAGCGGCTTTGAAACACTGCTTTTTGCGTTGAGTGGAATTAGCTTTCTTCTCACAGCCTTTATAAAACCAACGAAAGGAAATACGGTTTTACATCTCAATGGGCTTGTGTTTCTTTTTGCCGCAATCATTCAGGCTGTTCTTTTATCAAACATTTCATTCGGAAATTCTTCTTATATATCGATCACGGATCTAAGTGGGACACTTATCCTCGGTATTGTCTTTGTCACTTTGAATGCTATGTTTGAAAGAAAAATGTAAAATACATATATGCCCAAAGAAACTACAAAAGATTATATATATCTCGCAATCATCGCGCTTTGCGCCGGTCTTGCATCCTTAGGTATCTGGAAGACAGCGGATGGAATCGTCGCAGGGACATCTGTGGCCATTGCAAGTGGTGGTATTGAAAGCAAAGTAGCGAAGACAATTAGCGTCGCAACCCCTATTCCACTCTCAACGATTTCAAATCCAGTACATGTCACAGGAAAGGCAAAAAATAATTGGTTTTTCGAGGCAACATTTCCGGTGGAAGTTATTGATGAAGATGGAGTGGTGTTAGGTCAAGGGCAAGCACATGCAGCAACTGATTGGACAGTGCCAGGTATGATCGATTTCTCCGCAGATATTACATGGCAAGATACGACAGATAATAGAGGATTTATTGTTCTTACAAAAGATGACCCATCAGGACTTGGTAATGTGCCAATGATTAAAGTGCCGATCTTTTTTCGAGACAGTTCTTCCGTCGATGTTAACAATTAGGTATACTTAAGTTATGGAAAATTCACTTCTCAAATCAGATATTTTCTTTTTTGTCACAACAATCTGTGTTGTTGTGGTTACAATCCTTGCTGCAGTAGCGCTTATTTATGGCATCAAGATCTTTCGCGACCTTAAAGTTCTGGTAGAAAAAGCAAAGGAAGAGGGTCAGGAAATTTTAAGTGATGTGAGAGAAACACGAATGGCTCTCAAAGAGAAAAGCAATAGTATGCTTGCTCTCATTTTCTCTTTTTTGGCGCAAAAAGCTGTGAGAAGAAAGAGAAAGGAAGATTAATAATTTTATTTAAATAACATGAAAGCATCAAAGAAACAGAAGCACGGATCGAATGTAGGACCAGCTGTTCTTGCGGGAGCGGCAGCAGCAGCGGCGTATTATTTTTTCGCAACTGACGAAGGAAAGAAAACAGGAAAGAAAATTGCTGATGTCGCAGTAAAAGCAAAAAGAGAGGTTGTTGCACGCGCAAAGAAGATTAAGAATCTAGATGCCGATGCATACAAGGATATCGTTGAGAAAGTGACTGAGAAATATCATGAAGTCGCTGAAGATCATGCTCCTGCTATCAATGCGGTAAAAAAAGAAATGCTTGCACACTGGAAGAATATCAAAAAGCATATTGTAACTACTGAAAAGAAAATAAAGAAAACTCCAAAGAAGGCCTCAAAGAAATAATATTCTTCTATGAAATTCATACGATCGCTCGTGCTTCTTATTCTTGCCACAGCGGTCGTTTATTATTTTAGGGATCAGATCGCTGAGGATATTTCTTCGTTCCAGGCAGAGACCGGAATCCAGATTGCATCAGAGAATTCAAGTACAAGTACTGCACCCAAAGTGTCACTTCCAGAACCTCTTGTTGCGACAGGAAGCCCTGCGAATAAAAACAGCGCCCTTACTGTAAGTGGTGTGGTGATGCTTACAAACAAAGAAAGAGAAAAGGAGAGTCTTGGTGATCTTTCGCTTAATGCAAAGCTTAGTTTATCTGCAGAAAAAAAGGCCATGGATATTCTTGCCAAAGGATATTTTGCTCATGTTTCACCTAGTGGAGTTGGTCCTGCAGAACTCGCACAAAGTGTTGGCTATGATTATCTTTCGATCGGCGAGAATCTAGCACTCGGTGGATTTAAAGATGATGCAGACCTTGTGGCTGCATGGATGGCAAGCCCTGGACACCGCGCAAATATCTTAGGAAGCCATTATAAAGAGATCGGTGTTGCAGTTGTGTATGGATCTTACAATGGTCAGAACGAATGGGTCGCTGTTCAAGAATTTGGCACACCAGGAAGTCTCTGTGATAAACCAGATTCGACATTAGCGACAGAAGCGGCAAATGGCACAAAACAAATTCTTTCAATGAAAAGTGAGCTTGATACGCTTAAAGCAAAAATAGATGCGACAACTGATAAGCAAACATACAATTCTCTCGCCGCATCCTACAATTCTCTCGTAAATTCCTACAACTCTCTTGTGTCGCAGATGCAGGATGTTATTGCACGATATAATAACGAGACAAACACATTCAATGCATGTCTCAAAGAAAATACTGGCTAAAGCGAAACCGTATTATTTTTTAAAAGTTTTGAAATAAGAAAACCTGAAAAGGTGACCGATGCAAGGATTGGGAAAATATTTCCTAGAGGGATAAATGTGAGAAGTATGCTTCCAAAGACAGAGCCAACGACGAAAGCACCAGGGCTCGCGATGCGATAAATGCCGATAAGTTCGTCGCGACCTTTGCTCTTTTTAAAGAAATAGCTATCACTTGCTGGTTCAACAATACTTGCACCACTTCGTGCTAGAAACAGAATCGCTGCCCATGCATAAAAAGATCCTGCTGGTATGAACGAGAAAAGAATGAGTGCTACTGTCATAAGAAAGAAACCTAAAGAGATGAGGTGTTTTTCACTTCCATTTCCATCAGCACTTTGTCCAACAGGGATTTCAAAAAGAAGAAAAGGAATGAGTGAAATGCTTATGATGAGAGCAGTATTTGCCCATGAGAATCCCATATTGAAGGCAAGATAAATTGGCACGTAGATAACAAGCCATGAATAGAAAAATTGTAGGATGGCAGAGCACATGCCGATATGTCTGATGTTTTTATCTTTCCAAAATTCTCGAAGCTCTTTGAATACTTTGATTTCACGAAACTCACCATCAGCATGACGTTTGAAATTAAGAATGACAGAAAGAAGAAAAAGGAATGCGAAGAAGGCTGAGAACATGTAGATTGGCGTGAAAGTTCCATCATCGACGAGAGAGCCAATCGCAAGCGGTGAAATAACAGCAGCAACAGAAAGAATGGTAAGAAATGTACCGCGGAGTCTGCCGATCTGTGAAATGTCTGAATTATCTTCGAGATAAACATCAAGAGAAGCGAGAAGGACTGGATTGTTGGCGTCGTGGACGATAAAAGCCAAAAGAATAAGAAGAGGCGAGTGGGAAAGAGCTAAGGTAAGAAGCGCGGCGATCTCAACGAGAGAAAGCGTGAAAACAAATCGATAGAGACCCCATTTTTTAATTGCTGGAGCGATAGTAAGAAATACTGCGATGGTGATCGTAGAACCGATCGCGTAGAGAAGTCCGATGATATTTTCACTCACAATGCCTTTGAGGAATGTGGAGTTGATGTAGGTAACAAGATAATAATGAAAAGAGAGGAAAAGTGCGGCGACAAAAATGTGACGATATTTTCCAGGACGGAATTTTGATTTTCGTAGTAATGTGTACATGAAATAATTTTATCATGTCCAGTATAAAAAAATGCAAAAAATTGAGAAAACTTTTATAAAAAAATTACCCGCTGTGAGGCGGATGGTGATGCAGACTATTTGGGCCAATTAGCGACCCGAAGGTTCTTCTTTGAGCGGAGATGCCTCGAAGTCGGGTGATCCTTTCGGCGAATAACTCATCCTAATAAACCACGCGAAAAAGAGTGGTATGAGGAAAAAAATTACAATGGTCCAGAGGACCTTATATTTTTCCTCAGGGTGCGTAATGTAACCGACGCAAAAGGATATGCCCAGAGGACCGAAAGCCATAATAAACGCGCCCGCGAGGACGGGTAATGGGCTTTCCCACTTCTTTTGAGAGGTCTTTTGTGCTACTTGAGATGGTGAAGAACTATTCATTAACGGAGAATGATAGTGTTTTTTAGGAAATTGTCAAAAAAAATGCCGCGCCTCTTTTAGAGGCGCGGCATTTTTTGGATTTTATTAGACTCCAAGAAGTACCGGAATAACGATTGGTCTTTTTGCAGTTTTCTGGAAGAGGAAACGCGCGACCTGGTCTGTCACAACAGTCTTTAGATATTCGAAGTTGATTGGATGCTGTCCTTGAGCATTATCTTCAATTGTTTTCTTGATGATGATGCGCGCTTGTCGAAGAAGCTCCTGATTCTCTCGAAGATAGACAAAACCTCGAGAAATAATATCAGGAGATTTTTTGAGTTTTCCTGTTTGAGAATTGACTGATGCAATGATGACGAACATTCCATCCTGTGCAAGAAGCTGTCGGTCGCGGATCACCACTTCCTGCATGTCTCCCACAGCGAATCCATCCACCATAGCTGGTGCTGACGGAGCTTTTTCTTTGAGGACATTAATGCTTTTACCATCGGCAGAAATCTCGATAATAGAACCATTGTCAGGCACCACGATATTTTCTTTAGGAACCTTACCAAGACTTTCAGCCATTTCAGCATGTTGGCGGAGCATGTAGTGGTTACCGTGAAGAGGGATAAAGAATTTGTAGTTGATCTGGTTGTGAATCCACTTAAGCTCATCGCGGTTTCCGTGTCCTGAAGCGTGAATGTCAGAGTCGAGATATGTGATGATCTTTGCTTCTGAGCGATAAAGATTATCTTTAAGCTTTATAATCGCCGCGTAGTTTGTTGGAATGATCGATGACGAAAGAAGAATTGTATCTGTAGGCTTAAGGCGTACATACTTATGATTTTTTGCAGCAATACGTACAAGAGCGGCAAACTCTTCTCCTTGTCCTCCTGTCATAAGCATCACGATGCGGTCTGGTGGATAGTTGTCGATGTCTTCGATCGGAATAATATTTTTTGGCTCAAGAAGTTTGAGATTTTTAATAATCTCAATGTTGTTTTTCATGCTGCGGCCTTCGATTGCAACTTTTTTGTTCATCGATTCTGCAAATCGAATAATTGCCATAATTCGCTCTACCTGAGATGCAAATGTTGCGATGATGAGGCGGCCTTTCACATCACGAATGATTTTCTGGATGTTTTCAGCGACAGTTGTTTCAGAAAGTGAGAATCCTTTTTTCTCGATCGATGTTGAGTCCATTGTAAGAAGAAGTACATCTCGATCTTTGAATTTCTTGTACTGTTCGATTTCTTCTTCTGTCGGTACGCCATTCATGTTATCGACTCGCACATCCTCGATGAAAACGATTTCACCGATTGGAGTCTTGATGATAAGACCCATTGAGTCAGGGATAGTGTGTGAAATTGGGAACGTTGAAACTTTAAGATACTCATTTATGGTGATCGTTTCATTTCCTTCAATGATTCGCATATCGAGAGGAGGGAATTGTGGAAATTCTTCCTGTCGTTTCTTGATCATGATCGCACCGAACTGGCGAGAGTAGATAGGAGGATTACCAATCTTTGGCATGATGTATGCAACACCACCGATATGATCTAGGTGTCCATGCGTAATAAAGACTGCTTTTACTCGATCTTTGTTTTCCTCGAGGTATTTGCTGTTTGGCAAAATATAATCGATACCTGGTGTGTCTTCGTCTTTGAAACCGAAACCAATATCGATAACGATAATATCGCCTTTATATTCGATCGCCGTCATGTTTCGTCCCACTTCTTCTACACCTCCAAGTGGAATGATTCGGATATTATCTCCAGCGGGTGGGATCGGCTTGTGGTGGCT
>JARIGV010000038.1 GCA_029288615.1 Candidatus Tayloriibacteriota bacterium | reverse complement strand
CGCGGCTTTTTTCTAATTTTAATTTTCTAGAGACAAATAAGTGATGCAAGTGAATCTCCTTCTCGAAGTTTCATGATGCGCACACCTTGTGTGTCACGTCCGAGAGATGGAATTTCATTGAGACCACAGCGAATCACTTGTCCTTTCTTTGAGATTGCCACAGCTTCTTCAAATTCATCTGTCACAACTTTCGCAGAAATAAGATCTCCAGTTTTGTCAGTCACCTTGATTGCTTTAATTCCTGAGCCTCCACGTCCCTGTGTCTTAAATTCTTTGAGAAGTGTTTTCTTTCCGTATCCATTTGATGAGACAACGAGCACTGCTGCATTCTGGCAATCCTTTCCGATCGTGTCAGCACCGACAACATCAACACCTTTATCAAGTTTCATCACTCGCACACCTCCGGCGCTTCGTCCCATTTCTCGCACATCCTCGTTTTCAAATCGAATAGACTGTCCGTCAGATGAAACCACCATCACTTCATCACCTTTATCAACAAATGATGCTGATACAAGCTGATCTCCAGCATCGAGACGGATCGCGATGATACCGCTTCGACGCACGTCGTGAAAGTTTTCAGCAGCAACCTTCTTTCCTGTTCCTTGTTTTGTGATAAGGAAGAGCGAGAGTGCACTACCTTTTTTAATATCTTTTGGCATCGGAAGAATCGATGTGACTTTTTCATCCTGTGCGAGCGCAAGGAAGTTCATGATCGATTTTCCACGTGTTGCTCTCTTTCCTTCTGGAATTTCATACATCTTAAGCTGATATGCTTTTCCTTTATCAGTAAAGAAGAGGAGATCGCTGTGATTTGTTGTTGTGACAAAATGCGTGATGACATCTTCCTCTTTCGTGTTGAGATCAACAACTCCAACACCGCCACGCTTCTGCTTCTTGTATTCATCTGGATCTGTCCGTTTGATATAGCCTCCTGATGTGTACACGAGAACACTCTCGTCATCTGGCACAACATCCTCAATTGAGAAAGATTTTGCTTCATGCGCAACAACTTTTGTCGCACGCTCGTCAGCGTATTTTTCTTTAATATTTCCGAGTTCGTCTTTAATAATCGTTGGAATTCGTTTTGGATTTTCGAGAATATCTTTGAGGTCTGTAATGAGGAGGCGCACTTCAGCGAGTTCGTCTTCGATCTTTTTCCGCTCGAGACCTGAGAGTTTCTGAAGTCGCATTTCAAGGATCGCATTTGCCTGTCGCTCAGAGAATTTGAATTCTTTCATGAGGCCTGCGCGCGCTTCGTCGACATTCTTTGATTTCTTTATGAGTTTGATGATCTCGTCGATATGATCGAGTGCTTTCTTGAGACCAAAGAGAATATGTTCGCGATCGAGCGCTTTATTGAGATCGTATTCTGTTCGTCGCTTAATAACATTTTTTCGGTGAGCAATGAATTCAGAAAGAAGAGATTTAAGAGAAAGAGTCTGTGGCACACCATCAACAAGCGCAACAACGTTGAAGTGAAATGCTTCTTCGAGTCGTGTGTGTTTGTAAAGGAAATTGAGAACTGTCTGTGGATATGCACCTTTCTTAAGTTCGATCACGATACGTACATCTTTTGCAGATTCATCACGAAGATCTTTGATACCTTCGAGTTTTTTCTCGCGTACGAGATCTGCGATCGAGACAATGAGTTCTGCTTTGTTTACGCGATATGGAATTGATGAAATAACGATCGTTGCCTGCCCTGCCTTGTCTTCAATGATTTCAGCTTCACCTCGCACCACAACAGAACCACGTCCTGATGTATATGCATGAAGCATATCTTTCTTTCCATAAATTACTCCACCCGTTGGGAAGTCTGGACCTTTAATAAACTGAAGAAGGTCTTCTGTTGTCGCATCTTTGTTATCAATAAGATGAGTTGTTGCCGCGATCAATTCACCGAGGTTGTGTGGTGGAATGTTTGTCGCCATACCTACGGCGATACCAAGAGTACCGTTAAGAAGCAGGTTTGGCACAGCTGCTGGCAAAACACGTGGCTCTTTTCGTGTGTTTTCGTAGTTTGGCTGCCAGTCGACAGATTCTTTTTCGATATCGCGAAGCATTTCAAGAGCGATACGAGACATTTTTGCTTCGGTATATCGATCGGCAGCTGGTGGGTCACCATCAATTGATCCGAAGTTTCCTTGACCTATCGCCAAGGGATATCGCATTGTAAAATCCTGCGCAAGACCAACCATCGCGCCGTATGCTGCAGCAGTTCCGTGCGGATGATAGTTACCCGTTACGTCTCCAATGATCTTTGCGCTTTTTCGAGTCTTTCCTCCAGGGTTGAGTCCGAGTTCATACATTGTATAGAGAATTCTTCGGTGCACAGGTTTGAGTCCGTCGCGTACATCAGGAAGAGCACGATCTGTAATAACAGACATCGCATAGTCGATGTAGCTTTCTCGCATTTCTGTAACTAGAGAGCGCGCTACGATATTTGTAGAAACAGGAGCAGATTCTCCTCCGCTTTCATTGTCGTCTTTTTCTTTTTTGATATCTTTTTTTGCCATATTATGAGTGTGTGGTTGTTGCTACTTCTTGAAAATCTTCCGTCGTTGTCGCTTCGGATGAAGTTATCTGCGTTGAAGTTGATTCATATGCAGCTGTCGTTGATGAAACTTTTTGCTCTAAAATTTGTGCTACTTGCGCCATTTGATTCAAAGCGTTTCCAGTATTTTCCTTGATTCTTGCAAAAAGTGCAAATGGGTCATCACTTTTTGCGAGCTCACTTTTTGCAGAATTCGTGAAATAAAAAATCCATCCAAAAAAAATGATCGCTGTAATACCACCGGATAGGAGTAATGCAAGTTTCTTCTTAGCCGCTTTTACATCATCCATTCCATTATCATCCATACTTTTATCCTAAAAGAACAATCTCACCTTCCTTTCCATCCACGTCTTTTTTCTTGAGCGTTAGTTTTTCCATTTTCTCTGGTTTCTCAGACCCAGCCTCTTTCACAAAAGCTTTCACATCTGCTTCATCTCCAAGAGGAATAATGATTTTTGGTTCAAGTGATACAGCAAGCTTGTTTGCAACTGCTGCAGAGAGAGTGTTGTCAGACACTGGCACAAAAAGAATGTCGATATCTTCGACAGCCTCCGTTGCTTCCTCAGAAAGTTTTTCATCAGAGATCGCTCCAAGAAAACAAAGTGAGAGATTGTCCATTGATACAAAATAAAGAGTGTTGAGAAGTTCTTTTTTTGAATCGTATTTTGATTTTGAATTATATCCTTTTACAAAGATTCCTTTCGTCTCATATTCTCCTGGGCCAGAAATAACAAATGGATTTTTTCCACCAAAAGATGCTTCTTCTGCGCCATTAAAATCGTCGTGATTAAGAGAGATAAGTGCCACATCCGCTCCGAATTTTGCTCCTTTTTCTTTCGAATTTTTAGAGATTGGATTGACTGCAACTACCGTATCCCCTGCCTGTAATTTAACAAAATGAGTTCCTGATTTCGTGATGATCATGAAAATAGTATAGCAAATCAGGCGTTTTTTGTGTGGTTGACTATACTTTAAATCAATGTTTTAATATTAAAACTTATTGGATTATATAGATCCTTAAGGAACTTGTTCTTCACATCAGGAAAACCACTACATGAAAAAAATCGCAGCATTCCTCATCGCCCTTTTTATGACTTGGGCGACCTACCATTTCATCACTCACCCGCTCTACCGAGCGAGCATCCACCCTATCGACAACTATTTCGCGGATGAAGCGGAACGAAAGATTCACGGCCCCAGCCCCGCCAGCGCCCAAGGTGTGGCAACTATCGGGCTCGGGACCCTGCTCTTCACTGCAATCCTCCTCAAAGGCATTGCACCAATCGCTGTAGGATTGTGGAGCTACTACAAAGCAGACGATATTCTCAGCGTGAAAAATGACACAGGGAAAAAATCGGCCGCTTAAGACCAGAGTGAGAGCCTGATATCAAAAGACCCTTAAGCTTATGCTTCGGGTCAATTTTTATTTATGTGTCCAAGGTCTGCCCTTGGATAGTGATGGACAAAAAGAGTTTTTTAGGTATAATGCGCATCACTATCTATATATAAGTATAGATAGATTATTAACTAATCTGTGGAAAATAATCTCACCCTTGAATCGGCACACGAGACACTCAGGTGAGGATTTCACACCAAAAATACAATGGCAAAGAAAGTATTGGAGGCAGACGTAGAAGAGACTACGACTGAATCCGCAGCAGATGCAGCGAAAGACACTCTCATGGGAGGACTTATCGCTTCATCACCTACTCCACCTGGGGTTGGCGACCTTGTTGAAGGTCCCGTATCTGCAATTGAGAAAAAGGCGATCTACATCGACCTTGCTCCATTCGGTACAGGTATTATTTACGGTAAAGAATACATCGCAGTCCGCGATATCATCCGAAAGATAAACATCGGAGATACTGTTGCTGCGAAAGTTGTCGATGCATCAAGCAAAGACGGCTACATCGAGCTTTCTCTTAAGGAAGCAAAGCAGGCTCTTACATGGGGCGAGGCAGAAAAAGCGATCAAGGATCGAAAGATCTTCGAAGTTCCAGTTACAGAAGCAAACAAAGGAGGACTTATTCTTACATGGCAGGGTATTCAGGGATTTCTTCCAGCATCTCAGCTTAAGAGCGATCACTACCCTCGCGTTCTCGATGGAGACAAGGATCGAATCCTTGAAGAACTCAAGAAACTCGTAGGTACAAAGCTTGAAGTATCAATCATCTCAGCAAGTCCTAAAGAAGGAAAACTTATCTTCTCTGAAAAAAATCAGGGCGAGAAAGAAAAAGACAAGATGGTCAGCAAGTATGCTGTCGGAGACACTCTCGACGGTGAAGTTACAGGAATCGTAGATTTCGGTGTCTTCGTCAAAGTTGAGGAAGGACTCGAAGGACTTGTTCACATCTCTGAGATCGACTGGGGTCTTGTAGAAGATCCTCGCACAATGTTTAAAGTTGGCGACAAGGTCAAAGTGAAAGTGATCGAGATCAAAGACGGCAAAGTTTCTCTTTCTATCAAGGCTCTCAAGGAAAATCCTTGGGTTGAAGCTTCAAAGAAATACAAGAAAGACGATGTTGTCTCAGCTGTTGTTATCAAATTCAACCGACACGGTGCACTCGCTTCAATTGAAGAAGGAGTTGCGGGACTCGTCCACGTTTCAGAATTTGGCAGCGAGGAAAAACTTCGCGAGAAGCTCGGTCTTGGAAAGAAATATTCATTCAAGATCAACCTCTTTGATCCAAAAGATCAGAAAATGGCCCTCTCTTTTGTCGGAGACAAGAAATAACTCTCAAATTAAAAAGCCGCGCCCGAATGGGCGCGGCTTTTGTTTTGACAGAAAATTTCTTCGGAGTAATGTGAAAACAAATGAACATTTCCCCGGGCGACCATGTCGACGTTCAATGGGACCGTGACAAACTTTTCGATATGAAAGGTAAAATATGGATCAATACAAAAGTAGTAGATGTATGGAAATACATCGACGGCGAAACACTCGTCCTTCTTGAAGGACATCCTTATTGCCCTGTTCGTATCGAGCGCATCCAAAAAACTCAAGCAAACTAGCTTGAGAATTTTTTATCTATAGTGAGTATCAACACCATTTTTAGCATGAAAAATTTCATGAGCTTTAGCAACAGCGTTTTCTGGTGTAATTAATCCTTCTCTTAAAGATTTTCTTAGATTTTCAATAAGATCATGCTCGTTACTGACCCCGCCAAATTGATTAATCTGCTGCCACACAAGTTCGATTTCTCTTTCAGCCTGTTCAATATTCAAAGTTTCATTTGATTGTGGTTGTCCTTCCATATTCTTTAATTAAATTCAGTCATCGCGCGGAATTTATCTTCTGTAATGATCATCTTGATAGCTTCATGTACTTTTTTCCCCGCCTTTTTAATCTCGAGAAGTTCAGGTTTTTTGAATTCTCCGATAATAAAATCTAAAACTTTTTTTCCTTCAGGCTTTCGAAGCTTTCCTGAAGGAGTGGTTGGTGCAATACCGACGCGAATACGAATAAACTTTTCTGTTTTAATCGCCCGTATAATAGATTCAACACCTCGGTGTCCTCCCGCTCCACGATTCCACACAATCCGAATCACACCAAGAGGAAGATCGAGATCGTCATGAATAACAATAAATTTCTCAGCTTTCTTTTCAGATGTAATAAGAGTCTTCAAAGCACTTCCTGACTTGTTCATATATGTTTCAGGAGCAAGAAGAACAACACTCTCGCCTTCTATCTTTCCTTTTGCGACAGCAGATGAAAGAACCTTATCATTTTTCCACGAATCAATTCCTTCTGCTTTTGCAACAGTCTCGAGAATGATGCGCCCAGTATTATGTCGCGTGTTCTCGTATTCTTCACCCGGATTTCCGAGTCCGGCAATTATATATGACATGATGTTTGTAATTTTTTAGTCCTTTCAGAATTTTCTTTGTAAATTGTAGTACTTTTTGCAACAGGAAACTGAATATCTCTTGCGTCAAGAAGCACATATATAATATCATTTGCACATGAATGAGGAAATAAAAGAGAATCACTCTCAAAATATTTCACACAACACTCCTGAAAAAAGTTTTTTCCGCGAACTCCTCGAAATAGCACTCATAGTCATCATCGTACTTCTCCCTATTCGTTATTTTATTGCACAGCCTTTTATTGTTGTCGGTACATCAATGTACCCAACGTTTTCAAATGGCGACTATCTCATCATCGACGAACTTTCATACCGCTTTGAAAAGCCACAGCGTGGCGACATTATTGTTTTCCGTCCTCCTGTAGATCTTAAAGAACATTACATAAAAAGAATTGTCGGCCTTCCTGGAGAAACTGTGTCTGTAAATGGAAATACAGTGACAATTAAAAATGCAGAACATCCAAATGGTTTCACTCTTGATGAAAAATATGTCTCATCAGAAAGAGATGGCGTAAACCAAGTAACACTCGGACCAGATGAATATTACGTTATGGGAGACAATCGTTCAGTAAGCTCCGATTCTCGCGTATGGGGACCACTTAAAGCATCCGAAATATCAGGACGCGTTTTGGTACGACTCTTTCCGTTCCAAAGCATTGGAGTTCTTCCCGGTAAAGTCAGCGAATAGCTTGTCAGCTTAATTAATCAAATGAAAGCAAAAAATAAGGAGAAAGCGAAGGTAGCGAAAGTAAAGGTGGTAAAAGAAAAGAAACCAGCAAGAATTTCTCCCGAAATTGAGCAAGCAAGATCCGTAGCAGGTTACTATGGTTTTAGTGAACTTCCTGAAATATCTGTAGAAAAAGAAGATATTATATGTGCAAAACGTTTTCATGAATCTCATTTAAAGAGCATTCACCCTTTTAAGGACCGATCAGAAAGATTTGGAGGATTCCTCGAAGAAAAAATAGCAATGCTCCGCTCTTTTACAGATAAAAAGTTTGCAGAATTTGGCATACCTGTGACCGGACACTATGAGGCACCCCTTCGTGGTAATCCTCACATGAAGCGAAGTATCGACGAAGAAACATTCAACCTTGAAATCATTGGTTCAAACAAAAGCATCGCTGAAGCAACGATCATTGAGGCAGCATTCGTTATCCTTCGCGAGCGTTACCCAGATCAAAAGCTCACACTCGAAATAAACAGCATTGGCGATAAAGATTCGATTGCAAAATTCACACGAGAGCTCGGAAATTTCTGTAAGAAAGAAATGAATACTTTTACAAAGGAATGCAAAGCTGCGATCAAAAAAGATATCTTTGCTCTTTTTAATTGTGAGCATGATGTTTGTGCCGAAGCACAGGGCCGAGCGCCAAAACCAATGACATATCTTTCTGAATCAAGCCGTACACATTTTAAGGAGGTTCTCGAATATCTTGAATCCCTCAATATTCCCTACGATATCAATCACAATCTCTTGGGTAGCCGAAGCTATTGCTCTGAAACAATCTTTGAAATTCACGGTGAAAAAGACGGTAAAGAAAGTATCCTTGCTATTGGTGAACGATATAATTCCCTTGCTAAAAAAGTGTGGGGCAAAAAAGATATTTCAGCCGTTGGTATTGCCCTTCTCATTCACCCACACTTTATAAAGAATGTTCGTCCTGCAAAGAAGAAGATCGAGAATGCAAAATTCTTCTTTATTCAATTTGGCTTTGATGCAAAACTAAAGAGCCTCTCACTTATTGAAATGCTCCGCCAAGCAAAGATCCCCGTCAATCAATCCCTCTCAAAAGACAAACTCACAGTGCAGCTCGGTGCCGCAGAAAAAATGAATATTCCTTATGTCCTTATCATGGGCCAAAAAGAAGCGATGGAAGACTCTGTAGTAGTGCGTAATATGGAAAGCAGATCACAAGAAACAGTGTCGATGAACGAGCTTATTTCTTATCTTAAGAAGCTAAAATAGCCTGAAAATGCCCGGATAGACACTGTCTATCCGGGCATTTTCCTTATATTTGCGCTTAAAACACCCTTGTGGTAAAGTATTGCAACTTATGCAAAACGTTGCAGTAGATAAATCAGCAAACGAAAACAACCTAGGCGTACTTCGCCGCTTTACAAAGCGCGTGCAGGAATCTGGGGTACTTCGCCGCGTTCGAGGTATTCGCTACAAGGATCGAAATAAATCACGATATGTAGTGAAGAAAAAAACACTCAAAAGCCTCAAGAAACGAGAGGTTCTTGCAGAGCAGATAAAACTCGGAAAAGCGACTGAAATCACACGAAAATAATAAACTTTATGGAAAGCGATTCATTCCGGATCGGTAAAACCATACGAAAAAGGCCTCCTATAAAAGAGGCTCTTTTTCGTTCTATGAAGGAAAAAATCCTTGGTCCCAACTACGAGCTCTCGGTACTTTTTATCGGCACAAAAAGAAGCAAGCACCTCAACAACACCTACAGACAAAAAGACAAACCAACTGACATTTTGAGCTTTCCTCTCGATAAAAAAACTGGTGAAATTTATATCAACCTCGATTGTGCGAAAAAAAAATCAGTTGAACACGACAGAACATTTGAGAATTATCTCAACTTTCTCTTTATCCACGGACTACTTCATTTGAAAGGAATGGATCATGGTAGTAAAATGGAAAGCGAAGAGAGGAAATATTGCGCAATTTTTAAAATATAAAAAGCGCCTCGGACGAATGAAAACATTCGTGTTCCTCTAATTTTTTCTCATTTTATTTTAAATGGCTGAACGCATTTCAATCGGTATAGATATCGGCTCACACGGCATTAAGGTCGTGGTGGCAGAATCCGTAGGTGATCATGACCGCGCTCGACCAAAAATAATTGGTGCTGGCTTTGCAGAATCAAAAGGCGTTCACCACGGCTACATCGTCGAACCAGACGAAGCCTCTGCGAGCATTGCAGCTGCAGTAAGTGCAGCACAGAAATCTTCTGGATACAAAATCAGCAAAGCATATCTTTCAGTCGGCGGCATTGGTCTTGGAAGTGCAATTTTTGGCGGCACAATAATGCTTTCAGACAAAGAATCAGTCATTTCTGAAAATGATGTAAAGCGCGTACTTGAAACAGTTGAAAACGAACTTCCAGAATCTTTCATACTCAACAAAGAAATTCTTCACGCCATTCCCCTTCAATACAAAATTGACGGAAAAATAGTTCTTGGAAAACCTGTTGGCATGCAAGGTGGCAAACTTGAAGCAAAAGTACTCTTCATCACTGTACTTTCTCAGCACCTCAATGACCTTATAGACGCCGTAGGTGCATGCGGTATTGAAATAGAAGATGTTATGGCTTCCCCACTTGCAGCGAGCCTTGTTGTTCTTCCAAAACAACAGCAAATGGCTGGTTGCGTCCTTATAAATATTGGTGCCGAAACAATGTCAGCGAGCGTTTTTGAAAACGGCGCACCGGCCTCTCTTGAAGTATTTCCCATTGGTTCAGTCGATATCACAAACGACATTGCACTTGGTCTAAAAATTCCTCTCGATGATGCAGATCGAGTCAAACTTTCAAAACCAGAGAGCGTTCCATATCCACGAAAAAAATTGGAAGAAATTATCGGCGCACGTCTTTCAGATATGTTTGACCTTCTCGAATCCCATCTTAAAAAAATTGGTAGAAGCGGACTACTTCCAGCAGGAATTATTGTCACAGGTGGTGGATCGTATTCACTTTATATCGAAGAGCTCGCAAAAAGTTACCTCAAACTTCCTGCAAAAAAAGCGCAGCCAAAATTTGATCCCGGAAGCAAACTTCCAGTACTTTCAAAAGATGGCATCAAAGAAAATATTTGGGCTGTTGCATACGGACTCTGCATTCTGGGAACAAGTGCAAGCGATACAAACTCTCCGGTCAATCGTTTAGGGCTACGCTTTGTATCAAAGACGCGAGCAAATATTTGGGCATGGATAAAAAAGATTCTGCCATAAGGAGAATCTGAGACTCAACAATAAAGAATATCTGATCGAGGGCTCTATAAAGCCCTCGATGTTCTTTTTGCGAAACAGAGTGCTCATACTGTCAACGCTACTTTCTTCCCTTCTTTTCTGTTATGATGTAGCAACCTTAGAACCGTAATTAAAGAAAGACATATATGCCACAAATCAAACCGGAAGTAGAAACATTCGCACGAATTAAAGTCATCGGTATCGGAGGATCTGGAAAAAATGCACTCAACCATATGATGAACTCTAAAGTGAAAGGGGTTGATTTTATTTCTATCAATACAGACGCACAGGATCTCCATCATTCACTCGCAAAGAAAAAAATTCATATTGGAAAAAATCTTACCAAAGGTCTCGGTGCAGGAATGAATCCTGAAATCGGAAAACGCGCATCAGAAGAAACAAAAGAAGAAATTCAGGAAGCGATCAAAGGTGCTGATATGGTTTTCATCGCAGGAGGTGAAGGAGGTGGAACAGGAACAGGTGCAGCGCCAGTTGTTGCAAAGACAGCAAAAGAACTCGGCACACTCACAATCGCTGTTGTAACAAAACCATTTTCATTCGAAGGACTTCAGCGCACACGTCTTGCAGAAGCAGGCATCGAGGAACTCCGAAAATGCGTTGATGCGATCATCGTCATTCCAAACGACAAACTTTTGGGAGCAATCAGCAAAGACACAACAGCAAAACAGGCATTCATGATGTGCGACGAGATTCTCAAACAAGCTGTAGAAGGAATTTCAGACCTCATTACAACTCCAGGAGCAGTTGGAAACATCGACTTCGCCGATATTCGGGCAATCCTCGAAAACTCTGGAGCAGCACTCATGGGTATCGGTACAGCAAGTGGTGAAAATCGCGCAGGTGAAGCTGCAAAGAATGCGATCAATTCCCCACTTCTCGATCTCTCGATTCATGGAGCAAAGGGTGTTCTCTTCTCTATTGCTGGAGGAGATGACATTACAATGTTTGAGATCCAGGAAGCTGCGAAAGTTGTCACAGAATCTGTTGATCCGAACGCAAAAATTATTTTCGGAACTGTACGTGACGAATCAATTAAAAAAGGTGAACTTCGAGTCACTGTTGTTGCTGCTGGTTTTCCAGATCCAGGACAGAAGAAAAGCCTTTTTGAAGGTTCACCACTTCCTGAGCGACCTCTTGAACGACAGGAAAAAGGACGCATTTTCAACAGCATGCAAGCTCCTACTCCAAAGGAAAAAGAAGAAGCTCCATTGCCTCCACCAGCTCCCGCTCCGACAAATCCTGCACCAAAAACGAACCCTGCCGATGATGAAGATGATTGGGGTGCAGTACCAGCATTTCTCAGGCGATCAAAGCTTAAATAAATCTCTCGCAATGCCCGAAACCGGGCATTTTTTTATGATATAATCTCCTGACTATGACATACGAACTTACAATTATTGGTGGTGGACCGGCAGGAGTTTCTGCAGGTGTATATGCAGCACGAAAAAAATTAAAAACTCTCTTCCTTACTTTCTCATTTGAAAACCAGAGCTCTGTTTCAGACTCAATTGAAAACTGGATCGGTACAGTAGCAATCTCAGGCGCGGATCTTACAAAAAATTTTGAAGCTCATCTTCGAGCGTATGCTGGTGAATCAGTTGATGTAAAAACTGGAGTGAAAGTAAAAGATATACAGAAATCTGGAGATGGTTTTGAAATCATTACAGACAGTGGAACCTTCACATCAAAAACAATTCTCATTGCTACGGGTAGCACACGACGAAAACTTGATGTTCTTGGCGCTGATGTCTACGATGGAAAAGGAATTACATACTGTGCTACTTGTGACGCCCCTCTCTTTTCCGGACAAGACGTCGCAGTTATTGGTGGCGGCAACGCAGCGTTTGAAACTGCCGCTCAGCTTTCTGCTCACTGCAAAACAGTCACACTTATCAATCGAAGTGATACGTATCGTGCAGATGAAGTCACAGTAGAGAAAGTTCTAGCGAAGCCAAATGTAAAATCTATTCAGTCTGTTACTTTCAAAGAGATCAAAGGTGAGAAATTTGTAAATGGAATTGCGTATGAAAAAGACGGCAAAGAAGAATTTCTTCCAGTCACAGGAATCTTTGTTGAGATCGGTCTTATTCCAACAACAGACTACGCAAAAAATATCGTAGAAAGAAATGCCACAGGACAAATAGTTGTCGATCCTCGTACACAACAAACAAAAACTCCTGGTGTCTGGGCTGCTGGAGATTGCACCGACGGTCTCTATCATCAAAACAACATTGCTTCAGGCGATGCTGTAAAAGCACTCGAGGATATTTATATCCATCTTCATACGAAATAGTAAAAACAAAAGCCGCGCTGCCAGAGGC
>JARIGV010000013.1 GCA_029288615.1 Candidatus Tayloriibacteriota bacterium | reverse complement strand
CTACAGCATCTCTCGCTTCAATGAGGGCCAGCCGGGCGCATTGGAGGGAAAGACGATCCTTGCAGAGCTTGATGAGGGCTTCAGAGTCCTTACAAAGCTCGTAGAGGCCGCTAGATACCATAACCCCGCATGTAGGGTCATATATCTCGAAGGAAACCATGAGGCACGTGCATATCAGTTTGTGAACCGATTCCCACATCTGAAAGGAATCATAGAACCAGAAAACGCTCTTTGTTTTGATAATCTCGGAGTTGAATACATCAGAAGCTGGAGCGAATCGGAAGGATTTAATATCGGCAAAGCATACTTCGCACACGGTCGCTATACGAATACTCATCATGCAAAGAAGATGGTAGAGAGCTATGAGGAGAACATCTTCTACGGGCATACTCACGATCTCAACAGTTTCAACAAAACATCGATGGGGACCGGAAAGACAAAAGTTGGACACTCTCTAGGATGTCTCTGTGACTACCCGAAGAATGTGGATTACACGAAAGGAGCACCGAAGAATTGGCAACAGGCGATCGCGACTTTCTTCTTCTTACCGAACGGCCATTTCAACTATTACATCAGTCGAATATTTGATCACAGATTTATTAGTCCAACAGGAATATTGTATGAGTAGCATTGAGAAATTCAATTTTGACAGCAACTGTATTTGCGGCAATCCATTTTATGAAGGCGACAGTGTATACCTTTTGGACGGAGAGATGGTATGCGGAAGTTGTGCGAAACAAACGGATCAAGTCTGCGTGTGCGGAGAGATCAAGGATGTGAGCGAGGAATATTGTGGAAATTGTGGGATGGAGGAGTGGCCGGAGGATGGGGAATGATTAATTAATAATTAAAAATATGGATTTTATTACGACAACGGATTGGATAGCGACACTCGCAGTTATAGCAATAGTAGAGGCAATTGTAATTTCTTTCTATGTATCACTGAGTAATGATGTTGGTGAATCATACCTTGAAGAAAAAATATTTGCATCGAGAGTATTATCCGCAGCCAAAGAAGCTGGGTATGAATTTCTCCCAGAAGAAAAACTTTTTAGAATGGAGAAGATGAAGAAAACTAAAACAAAGAAATAATATGTTCAAGAAAAAACCAACCAAAGAAGAACACCAGAAGAAACTAATGGAACTGAGAAAGATAATCACTGAATCATTTCCAGAATATAGCATTGAACGAGAGGAGATAACGTTTAGAGAATATGGGAACAATGCGGAAATATCTATTCATTTAAAAGGAGAATATAGATAGAAATATGCCAGCAAGAACAGCAAAAGCAAGAATACAAAAAGGCAAAGATTTAGAGAATTATGTCGTCGAACAGTTGAAAGAAAAAGGCATTGATCTCAGAGCACGAAGAAGTTATGGAAGCGGAAACAGTAATGGAATCAAGGCAGACATCGATACCTCGGCAACGGTTCTGGGACAGGCAGCAGGATTTGAATGTAAGCATGTAGACCGAATAAATATTCCAGAACAATGGAAGCAGACTAAGAAACTTGAAACTCTTGGATATGAACCGATCCTTGTCATCAAACAAACGGCGGATAAATATGGTGATACAAAAGTCGTGATTTATTTGGAGACGTTGCTGGAGCTGATCAAGTGAAGATGTTAGAGACAATCTAGTTCTTTACAATCGAAGTGAGTAGGGAGAGGGTAAGCAATTCAGACACCGTAAAGTCGGTATATGAGCGCTCATAGAAAACTGATTTGTGACCCCCTCCCCGCTCATTTCAAAACAAGAAGGAGGATAGAGAGGGGAAGAAACAGATTACAGTCTGGGATTGTCTAGTTCAAGTCTAGATTCTGGGAAAAGTAATATCTGTAAATATGATGAGTACTGGAAATATGGTATCAATC
>JARIGV010000021.1 GCA_029288615.1 Candidatus Tayloriibacteriota bacterium | reverse complement strand
GCCAGAGGCAGCGCGGCTTTTGTTTTGATTACTTATCCCACGTAAATCCATTTCCGAAATGTCCGTATTTTGCAGTTTCTCGAAATTGCGGCTTTTTAAGTCCTAAGAATTCAATAATTGCTTTCGGTCGTAGATCATAGCCTTCAATCTTCTCTTGTGTTCCATCAATATCTACCACCGCCATAAGAGGCTCTGCAACACCGATAGCATATGCAATATGCACATACACCTCTTTTGCATTTCTTTTCTTTAGATAATCACATGCGATGCGACGCGCCATATACGCAGCTGAGCGGTCTACCTTAGTCGCATCTTTTCCAGAAAAACATCCACCACCCACTGGAATATTCGGACCGTAATTATCTACAGCAAGCTTTCGCCCTGTGAGCCCTGTGTCTGCTGCAAATCCGCCGATCGTCCACTGCCCGTTTGGATTTTGCATCCACGCTTTTTGTAATTCCTCCCATGATCCATCGAAGTGTGGGAGGATTTCATTTTTCATCGTCTCTTCGAGTGTCACATCAGAAAGATCTCCTGATGTACAAAGTGAAGTAAGCACTTTCACTACCTTTCCATTTTCTACTGTCACCTGACTTTTTCCATCATGTCGTCCCATTGCCTTTGCAAGCTTTCGCGAGAGTACTACTTCTAGAGGAAGCATTTCAGGAGTCTCATTGCATGCATATCCCACCATAATTCCCTGATCTCCTGCTCCTTCCTTGTCGACTCCTGCACCAATCTCTGGGCTCTGCTCGACAACATTCACATTCACTCCAATATTTTCATCATAGCCGCAATCTTTATAAACTTCCTGAGCAATCTTTCGCATATTCACATATGTGCTCGTTGTGAGCTCTCCTGTGATTGAAATAATTCCATGTCCTCCCATCGTCTCAATAGCCACGCGAGAATTCGGATCATCTTTAAGACATGCATCAAGGATCGCATCAGAGATCTGATCACAAATTTTATCTGGATGTCCCACTGAAACAGCTTCTGCAGTTCGTAACATTTTTCTAACAATTAAGCTCGCATTTCTGCGAGCCTTTGGATCAAAGAGTGACTTTTTATCTTTTCCCAAAGGGTTGGATGTGGCACCTTGAGAAATGTGTTCTCGGTTGCCGGACGGATCAATAGGCCAATTCCCTCCCCGTCCTCTTGATAATATGTAATTGTGTTAGTATCCTAGCATGACACTATGAAAAAACAATCTTCACAAAAACCTCACAAGAAAGTCCTAGTTTTTGGCACATTCGACGGCATTCATCCAGGACACATTCACTTTCTTACAGAAGCAAAAAAACTTGGCGATCTATTTATCTCTGTCGCCTCTGACGAGAGCCTTGAATTCCGTAAACTTCACAAAGCAATAAAAAAAGCCCCCGAAAGACTTAAAGATATTATTTCACTCGGCATCGCAAAAAGTGCATCGATTGGCGACCGCGTTCTTGGCAACTGGACTGATGTTAAAAAAATAAAACCCGATATTATCGCTCTCGGATATGATCAAAAGGGTCTCGAAATGGCTCTTAAGAAATTTAAGAAAAGTATTGGTGTGCCTTTCGTGATTAAAAAAATCACCTCACATAAACCAGACACATATCATTCAAGCATTCTCAATAAAACCTGTGCATATTGCTCAATCCCTGAAATCAAAGCCCGCACAATTGCAGAAAATAAATACGCATGGGCATTTCCAACAAACATTCCTATTGTTCCCGGACACATTCTCATCGCGCCAAAACGATGCGTAGCAAAATTCGAAGATATGACAAAAACAGAAGTCGCAGCCATTTTTGATCTGCTTCAGATACTCAAAACTGCGCTTCAAAAAACTTTCAAACCAGAAGGATTTAATTTCGCCTGGAATGAAGGAGAGCTTGCTGGGCAATCAGTCCCTCATTTTCATCTCCATGTCCTTCCACGAAAAACTGACGACGAAGGCATCACAAAATACGAGCCACGAAAATTCCTCTATCGCCCAGGAAGTCGTGAAAAGTCGCAAGAAAAAGAGCTTTTGGCCGTCTCAAAGCTTATTAAGAGACATATCAAAAAATAAATGCATTTTCTGGACCCCCACTTCCTTATAGAAACACTTGGTATTGCAGGTGTTGTAGGTATCATCTTTGCGGAATCTGGCCTCTTGATTGGCTTTTTTCTTCCTGGCGATTCACTTCTTTTTACAGCCGGTCTCCTCGCTTCACAGGGCTATTTAAGCATCGCACTTCTCGCAATTCTCTGTCCCTTAGCCGCCATCCTTGGCGACAATACAGGATATGCGATTGGCAAAAAAGTTGGCCCAAAGATTTTTAGAAAAGAAGAATCTTTCTTTTTCAACAAAAAACATATCGAGAGGTCAAAGAAATTTTTTGAAAAATACGGCCCAAAAGCGATCGTTCTTGCTCGATTTATACCCATCGTGCGCACATTCACACCCATTATCGCAGGTGTTGGAGAGATGCCTTATAGCAAATTTCTATTTTATAATGCATCGGGCGGAATACTCTGGACTCTATTTTCAATCGTGCTAGGCTACACATTCGGTCAGATTATTCCTAATCCTGATAAATATCTATTGCCAGTCATTGGGGCAATTATTATTATTTCTTTTATTCCACCTGTCGTAGAATATATAAAGATCAGAAAAGAAATAGCACAGTAAACTTTCAGTAGTTAAAGATTAAAAAATATGAAAAATTTTATTAAAGATTTCAAAGAATTTGCCATCCGAGGAAATGTTATCGACCTAGCGATTGGTGTCGTTGTTGGAGGTGCTTTTAGTGGTATTACAACTTCCCTTGTTCAAAATATCATCAACCCAATTCTCGGCCTTTTTATTGGAAAGATCGATTTTGCAAATCTTTTCATCGCTCTCTCAACAAGACACTTCGCTTCAATTGACGAAGCAAAAGCTGCAGGAGTACAAGTGATCACATACGGAGTCTTTCTTAACACTGTCATCAACTTCGTTATCACCGCATTTGCAATCTTCGTACTTATTCGACAGATCAATAAACTTCATAAAACAAAAGAACTTCCGCCCTCTGTTAAAAAATGTCAGTTTTGCTTCAAAGAAATTCCTATCGAGGCTACAAAGTGCGCATTCTGCACAAGCGAGCTTAAGTAATCCCAATCCCTTTAAATATAGGCTTATTTTTGCTAGTATAAGCCCACAATGAACGAAAAATTCCTTTCGCCTTATAATCCTGGCGATACCGAAAAAAGAATATATGAAATGTGGGAGAAGAGTGGTTTTTTCAATCCTGATGTCTGTGTTGAGAAAGGTATCACGGACGAAAATGCACCCGCTTTCTCAATGGTCCTTCCTCCTCCAAACATCACAGGCCGTTTGCACCTAGGACATACACTCGAACACAGTATCCAAGACATGATGGTGCGTTTTCACCGCATGAAAGGATTTAAGACACTCTGGGTACCTGGTACAGATCATGCAGCGATCGCGACACAGGCTCGTTTTGAAAAAGATCTTCTCTCAAAAGAAAAAAAATCTCGACATGATTTTTCTCGAGAAGAATTCTTCTCAATGGTTCATGCATTTGGTCTCGAAAACCAAAAAGATATGCAGCAGCAAATGCGACTCCTTGGCTCTTCACTCGACTGGTCTCGTGAGGCTTTTACACTTGATGAAAAAAGAAGCATTGCAGTAAAGACTGCTTTCAAGCAGATGTTTGATGAAGGCCTTATCTATCGAGGACACCGCATCGTCAACTGGGATCCAAAAGGACAAACAACAATTTCAGATGATGAAATCGTTTACGAAGAAAGAAAAGCAAAACTCTACACTTTTAAATATTCAAAAGACTTCCCTATAGCTATTTCTACAACAAGACTCGAAACAAAAGTTGGAGATACTGCTGTGGCAGTACACCCTGACGACACACGATATCAAGAATTTATCGGAAAAACTTTCGATGTAGATTTTTGTGGCGAAAAACTTCATATCAAAATTATTGCAGACAAAGATGTTGATATGGAATTCGGTACTGGAGCTCTCGGTGTCACACCTTCACACAGTATGATCGACTGGGAGATGGCAGAGCGACACAGTCTACCAAAAATCCAAGTCATTGATGAAAGAGCAAAGATGCTTGCCGGCAATGACGAGATTAAAGGAAAGAAAACAACTGAGGCTCGAGAAATTATTGCGCGAATCCTTGCAGAACAAGGACTTCTCATCAAAGAGGAAGAGATCAATCAAAATGTTTCGACTGCGGAACGCTCAGGAGGTATCGTTGAGCCTTTGCCAAAACTCCAGTGGTTTATCAATGTAAATAAGCCCATTCCTTCTCGTGGCAATAAGACTCTCAAAGAACTGATGCGAGCGCCGATCGAAGCAAACGAAACAATCATCCTTCCTGACAATTTCCAAAAAGTATATTTCAATTGGATCGAGAATCTTCATGATTGGTGTGTCTCTCGCCAGATCATCTACGGGCACCGAATTCCTGTTTGGTATAAAAATGGAACTGATAGCAAAATTTATTGCGGCATAGAAGCACCGCAAGGTGATGACTGGGCACAAGACACTGACACTCTTGATACATGGTTTTCATCAGGTCTTTGGACATTCTCAACTCTCGGATGGCCCGAGAAAACAAAAGATCTTCTCACATATCACCCAACATCATTTATGGACCCTGCATACGAGATTCTTTTCTTCTGGGTTGCACGAATGATCATGATGAGTGAGTACTTCCTAGGAGTTCCTCCTTTTAAAACTGTTCTTCTTCACGGCATTGTTCGCGATAAAACAGGAAAAAAATTCAGTAAATCACTTAAAAATGGTATCGAGCCTGAGGAAATCATTGCACAGTACGGCACAGACGCACTTCGTATGTCGATGGTTGTTGGAAATACTCCGGGAAGCGACATCAACTTCGACCAACAAAAAGTAAAAGCTTACAAGAACTTTGCTAATAAACTCTGGAACATCGCTCGATTTATCCTAAGCTCTACAGAAGGTGTAAATTTTGATTCATCTTTTAAGGACTTTACTGAGACAGATCAGAAACTCGTCGACGAAGAAAAAGCATTCATAGCAGAAATTACAAAAGAAATTGAAGGCTTCAAATTCCATATAGCTTCTGAAAAAATCTATCACTTTGTATGGGACACCGTTGCAGATGTCATTCTTGAAGAAAGCAAAAAGATTTTTGCTGAGGGAGACGAAGCAGCTATCCTTTCTCGAAAACAATACCTTCTCTTTACTCTCGAAAACATTCTAAAGATTCTTCATCCATTTATGCCATTCGTTACTGAAGAAATCTGGCAGCTTACAGAACACGAAACACTTCTCTTAGTGGAAAAGTGGCCACATACAGAAGCCCAAAAATAAATTATACTGTTAAGACATATGGGAAATGTCGAAATATTAGTATATGCCCTTTTAGGCGGCATTATTCCTGCTCTTATCTGGCTTGAATTCTGGCTTCGCGAAGAAACTCATCACGAACCAAGAGGTCTTATTCTTGGCTGCTTTTTTGCTGGTATGCTTAGTGTTATTTTTGCTATCCCTTTAGAGCAAGCTGTGCTCGTTTACTTCCCTACACACACTTTTTATTCAATTTTCTTGTGGGCAGCTATCGAAGAGCTTCTTAAATTTGGTGCAGCATACTTCGTTGCACTTAAAACACGATTTATTGATGAACCAATTGACGCAACGATGTATCTTATTACTGCCGCGCTTGGTTTTTCGGCAATTGAAAACATGCTTTTTCTTGTTCAACCACTTGCAGATGGCCATATCGGGGAAATTATTAAGACTCTTAACCTTCGTTTTGTTGGTGCGTCACTTCTTCATGTGGTTTCTGCTTGTGTTATTGGTATTTTTCTCGGTGCGGCATTTTATAAAAATGAAAAAACTAAAAAAATTGCTGGGGCTTTCGGAATTATCCTCGCCATTTCATTGCACACAGCTTTCAATAGTTTTATAATAGAAAATGACAATAATCTGTTTAAGGTTTTTAGCGTAGTGTGGGTCGGCATCATCGCCATCATTCTCATACTAGAGAAAATTAAAAAAATAAAAGGAATCAATTCTCATATATGAAAGAACGAAAATCATTTTTCAAGAAACTCGCAGGCGCAGTGATGCCTGAGGAAAAAGAAGAAGAGCTCGAAATGCTCGAAGAAGGCAAGAATTGGATAGAAGAAGATTCCGGTGAAGGTGAGCTCACTGTTGATGTGTACGAAACAACAAACCACATTATCGTAAAAACGATGGTAGCAGGTGTGCGTAAAGAAAATCTTGATGTCGCACTCTCTCGCGACATGGTTGTGATCAAAGGAAAACGAGAAATGGATGAAGAGGTGGATGATGGCGACTATTTCCACAAAGAACTCTACTGGGGCTCATTCTCACGAACAATTCTCCTCCCCCAGGAAGTAGATATTGAAAAGGCAGAGGCTACAGAAAACCAAGGACTTCTCACTATAAAGCTTCCAAAGATCGATAAAGGACGACAAACAAAGCTCCGAGTAAAGAGTTTGTAAAATCCTTAAAATCTAGTATTATCTAGCCACAAAGCAGTTTTACGCTGTTTTTGTAGATTCTCTTATGCCGAGGTAGCTCAGTTGGTAGAGCATGTGCCTGAAGAGCATGGGGTCGGCGGTTCGAGCCCGCCCCTCGGCACCCATAAAAAAATCCACATT
>JARIGV010000010.1 GCA_029288615.1 Candidatus Tayloriibacteriota bacterium | reverse complement strand
AATTTCAAGAGGGCTGCCGGGAAAACTGTGCACAGTTTTCCCGGCAGCCCTCTTGAAATTTCACAAAAGAGTGGTAATGTAAAACTCAATGAACGCTCCTTCTACCTCCCCGAACTTAGTCAACACTGAGAACTCCAAATTCCGCCTGCGCGACATCATTCTCGGCATTGGCATTGGCATTGCCCTTCTCGTCGTGCACGGAATCAACTTTTTCTTTGGAAAGGATGAAAAAAATGAAAATCATCATTAACATCCTGGATGGTTTCCTTGGAACCATTGAGGTTCTAGGCACCGCCACAATCGCCTTCGTCGACCGCTGGCTTCTCGGCGGATACATCCTCTGGGGTAATCCCAACAAAGGCTAGACATTTCATGCCGCAAGCAAAAGCTTACGGCAATTTTTTATTTATGTAAGCCGATATATAATTGCTATATGTTTTTCAAATCAAAAAAATTCGATTTTGTCGGTATCGGAGACACAGTAACCGACGCGTTTATAAAACTTAAAGAAGCTCACCTCAATTGCAATCTCAATAACGAATCATGCGAGATCTGCATGAAATACGGAGACAAGATCCCTTATGAATCTGTTGATGTCTGCCCAGCTGTTGGAAACAGCGCCAATGCTGCAGTCTCTGCCGCTCGTCTTGGTCTCAATGCTGCAATCGTTACGAATCTCGGAAAAGATCAGAATGGTGAAGAAGCACTCGCACAATTTGAAAAAGAAGGCGTCAGCACAAAATTCATCAGAGAGCACGACGGTATAAAGACAAACTATCATTATGTGCTTTGGTACGAACAGGATCGAACAATTCTCATAAAACACCAGGAATATCCAGGAAGCTTCCCAGACATCGACGATCCAAAATGGATTTACCTCAGCTCACTCGGCGAGCACACACTTCCGTATCATCATGAAATAGAAAAATACTTGGCCGAGCATCCAGACATCAAAGTCGTTTTCCAACCTGGTACATATCAGATTCGTTTTGGCACAGAATCTCTTGCCGGAATTTACAAGCGTACAGAGATTTTCTTCTGCAATCTTGAAGAAGCGGAGCGCATTCTTAAAGTCGAAGATCGTGATGTAAAAAACCTCGCGAAAGGGATCCATGCGCTCGGACCAAAAATTGTCTGTATTACTGACGGACCAAAAGGTGCTTATGTGTCGGACGGTTCTGAAATGTGGTTTATGCCGCCCTACCCGGATCCAAAACCACCATATGAGCGCACAGGCGCAGGTGATGCTTTCTCATCAACATTTGCCGTCGCCATCATTAAAGGAAAATCTATCGAAGAAGCTTTGATGTGGGCTCCCATAAACTCTATGTCTGTCGTGCAAGATATCGGTGCACAGAGAGGACTTGTGACGGAAGAAAAACTATTCGAATATCTCAAAAATGCACCTGTAGATTACAAGCCAAGAAAAATCTAATGGCATCTCCTGAGAATTTTCCAGAAAGCTTGGAAAAACAGTTTGAAAATCTCTTTCAAAAAAATCTGAGTGAATTTCTAGAAAATTCTGAGGAAGATTTTCCCAAAGAAGCAAAGGAACTTATAGATACTTTAGCGAGCTTTCATATTGAGCTCACGACTATTGCAAACCTCGAGCAAGCAATACAGACGCGCGATGAAGAAATAAATATTCTCCGCATAGCTTTGAAAGACCGCCCTGAAGAGCTCGCACAGAGAATTGAGGATATCGAGGCCGAGACCAAGGACATACAGAGCGAAATAAGACAGCACCAAAATCAAGCAGAAAAAATATCAGATAAAATAAATTTCGACATTGATACTCTTTCTTTTGGAAACGAAGATATTAAAACAAAACTCGAATCTTTTTTAGATCGCGCAAAAGATATTGCTGATATGACGAGACGAGCGATACACTAGACATAGACACTAGCGAGATAAAACTTTCTCTGCAGCTTTCTTTATTCCCTCTTTTCCTATTCCATAATATTCAATGAGCTCTTCTGGGGTTCCTGACTGGCCAAATTTATCATTCACTCCGACAAATTCCATAGGTACTGAGTAATGTGAGGCTAAGACTTCAGCCACAGTGCTTCCCATTCCTCCTGCGATTTGGTGTTCTTCCACCGTGACGATTCTGCCGCATTCTTTTGCAAGCGCAACGACAGCATCTACATCGATTGGTTTTATAGTTCCTAGATTTAAAACTTTTACAAAAATATTTTCTTCTTCAAGTTCTTTTGCAGCCATGATCGCTTTATGCACAAGCGAACCTGTCGCAATGATTCCTACAGTAGCCTTTTCTTTTGGTTCAAAAAATACAGCAGCTTTACCAATTTCAAACGGGGTATCGTCTACTGTAATGACTGGAGTTTTCTCTCGAGCGAGACGGATATAGACAGGAGATTTTATCTTTGATGAAAGTGCTGCGATAGTTGCTTTTTTTGCTTCAATAGAATCACATGGTGAAAGGACGATCATATTTGGCATGACACGCATGAGAGCAATATCTTCGATTGCCTGATGAGTTCCCCCGTCAGGACCTACAGAAAGCCCAGTATGATTTCCGGCTATAACTACTTTCCTGTCGTTATAGGCAATTGTCGTGCGGATTTGTTCCCAGTTTCTTCCAGGAGAAAACATCGAGTAAGAAGAAATAACTGGCACTTTCCCCATTGCCGCCATACCAGAAGCAACTGTCGCCATATTTTGTTCTGCTACACCGACCTCAATAAATCGTTCTGGAAATTTATTTTTAAAAAGATGCATCTGAGTCGATTCAGTAAGGTCTGCGCAGAGTCCCACGACGGAATCATTTGTTTGCCCTGCAATAAGTAGCCCTTCGCCAAATCCTTTTCGGATCGGTACTTGTTCTGCATCCGCATCAAAAATTTTTGGATTAAGTTTCATATTATTTTTTCTTTGTTCGAAGTTCTTCCAGAGCTTTCTCCCCTTCCTCTGCAGTCGGTGGCTTTCCATGCCATTCAAATTTTCTTTCCATAAATGAAACACCTTTTCCTGGAATCGTATTTGCAATAATGACTGATGGCTTATCAAACACAGCCTGCGCTTCGCCAATCGCAGCAACGATCTGTCTCATATCATGACCATCGATAGACTGCACATGAAAATTAAAAGCTTTGAGTTTATCTTCGAACGGATCAAGCGGCAGGATGTCTTCTGTAAATCCATCGATTTGAATATTGTTTCGGTCGATAATCACTGTAAGATTCTGCAATTTTTCTTTCCCAGCGAGAAGATATGCTTCCCATGTATTTCCTTCATCATGTTCACCATCTGAAAGGAGTGCGTAGAATTGTTTGTTTGAAGTTTTGCCGTTATCAATCCTATCTGCGATCACCATTCCCACCGCCTGAGAAAGACCGGAGCCCAGTGGCCCAGAACTTGTCTCAAGAAGAGGAAGATATTCTCTGTGCGGGTGACCCTGAAGTCGTGAACCAAATTTTCGGAGCGTCTGAAGTTCGTCGATTGGAAAATATCCAGAGTGTGCGAGAGTCGCGTAATACACAGGACAAATGTGACCATTTGAAAGTATCACACGGTCGCGATCCTGCCAGTCTGGTTTTTTTGGATCGTGTTTTAGTACATGAAAAAAGAGAGCGGTAAAAATATCTGCCATTCCAAGAGGTCCAGCAGTGTGTCCCGACTTTGCAGTGACCAAACTTTCAATAATAGAAATGCGAATATCATTCGCCTTCTCTTCTAAGAATTTTACTTTGCTATCTGTAAGAGCTTCCATGCTCTGATTATACCAAATTCTTGAGTTCTTCCAGAGCTTCTCTAGGATTTACTGCACCAAAGATAAATGACCCTGCGACAATTCTATCTGCACCAAGATTAAGTGCTGCTTCTGCCGTCTCAAGATTCATAGAGCCGTCAACGGAAATTGGAATATGATGATAGTTTTCTTTGACCCACTGTAAATGTTCAAGACCTCTTTGATCAAACTTCGCTCCCTGAGCACCAATACGATCGATCGTCATAACCTGAATGAAATCTGCAATCTGGAAAAACGGAGCAAGCTCTGTCGCTTCTGTATCTGCTTTAATTGAAATTCCGATTTCAACAACTCCAGAAGTCTTGAGCTGATCCAAAAACTGAATATCGTTTTCATAATCGAGACTTTCTACCTGAAAAATAATGCGTGTCGCTCCCGCATCGATATAATCTCTCGCATGTGAGAGTGGCTCTGAAGTCATAAGATGGAATTCAAAATCAAAATCCTCCCAAAAAGGCATTCCTCTTTCCTGCTCTTTCATTTTTTTAAATTCTCCTGTGTCGCCAACAAGCGGCCAGCTTACCTTTCCTCCAAGAGTGCCGTCAGTCACATCAATATGCACACTCTGTGCAGCACCTTTTACAAAAGTGAGCTTTTCCTCGAGATCGCGGAAATTCTCTGGGATAATTGCGGGAATTATTTCAGCCATTTTATTCGTCTATTTTTTTAATTCGTCTTACATGTCGCTCGTCGCCCGAAAAAGGAGTCGAGAGCCATTGTCTTACAGCCTCTCTTGCTTCTTCGTATGAGAGAAAACGTACACCAAGCGAAAGAATATTTGCATCATTATGCTCGCGCGAAATCTTTATTTCTTCTGGTACAGCTCTACCATCCTCTGGTTTGTACTGGCCATTGAAAACAACAGCTCGTACATTTTTGAAACGATTCGCTGTCATTGCCTCTCCTTGGCCTGAGCCTCCGAGAATTATTCCCATGCCGCCATTCTCTGAGATTTCTTTCGCGAGAGGCTTTATAAAATCCGGATAATCGTCCTCTGGATCAAAAGAAAACGCACCGAAATCTTTCACTTCGTGTCCTTCTTTCTCGAGATCAGTCTTTAGTTTCTCTTTGAGTTCAAATCCTGCGTGGTCTGTGGCAATGAGTATTTTCATTTTTTGTAGAGTTTATTTCTGTGTCTCCCCTCCAGCTTTGAGAACATGCATTACAAGTGCATGCGTATAACCAATTTCATTGTCATACCAAGAGCACACCTTCACAAGATTTCCATCGATAACCCGCGTAAGCGAGAGATCTGCGATTGATGCATATGTTGATCCAACAATATCCGAAGAAACAAGAGGATCATTTGTTACTGTAAAAATGTCTGCCCAGCGAGGATTTTTTGAAGCGTCCGTAAGAGCGTTATTTATTTCCTCTACTGTCGTTGGTCTTTTTGAAATGAAAGTAATATCGGCAATAGATCCTGCAGGCACCGGTACACGCATTGAGATACCATCAAACTTTCCAACAAATTTTGGAAGTGCTTTTGTTACAGCAATTGCTGCACCAGTTGATGTTGGTACGATATTTTGCGCTGCAGCACGTCCTTCTTTCCAATCTTTCTTTGATGGCCCATCAACAATAGACTGGCTTGCAGTATATCCATGCACCGTTGAGAGAATTGCTTTTTCAATACCAATTGATTCATCAAGAATCGACATTACTGGGCTTGCAGAGTTTGTTGTACAGCTTGCGTTTGATGTCACTTGAGATCCAATGAATTCCTTTTCATTGATACCCATAAGAATTGTCGGGGTTGCTGGTGCACCCGCCTCATCTTTTGAAGGAGCTGAGATCACAACATGCTTTGCTCCCGCTTCAATATGCGGATGCGCTTTCACAAAACTTGTAAAAAGTCCTGTTGATTCAACAACGACATCAACTCCGAGATCTCTCCATGGAAGTTTTGAAGGATCTTTTTCGCTGAAATATTTTACCTGCTTTCCGCCGATCGTCATTGATTTCTTATCTTCTGAAACAACAATTGCAAAACCGCTCTTTCCATAGACTGTGTCGTATTTGAGAAGGTATGCGATGTTATCGATATCACCCAAGTCATTGAGCGCTACGATATCAATCATCGGATTTTGAGATGCGATTTTGTAAAATGCGCGGCCGATGCGCCCTGCGCCGTTTATCGCTACTTTGATAGGTGTCATGGAGAAATTATAGCACCCCTACTTGATCAATGATATGAGAATTTCTTTGAGAAGTTGTGGATTGCCTGCCCCTTTTGTCTCTTTCATAGCTTGTCCAATGAGAGAATTGATCACAGCTACTTTTCCAGCCTTATATTCTGCGACAACAGCAGGATTTGCATCAATAATTTTCTGTAGTGCAGGTTTAAATGCCTCCGGATCATTTTTAAGAATCCAACCATTCTTCTCGGCAATAGCTTCTGGCTCGCCTCCTTCCTTAAAAAGAATTGCGAGTGTATCTTTTGCCCCACGAGATGAAAGCTTTCCATCTTTAATGAGAAGAATAAGTTTACCGTATGAATCTTCGTTCATATTTCCTGCAGTCTCATTTCCGTTTGTTTTCATGAGACCTACGAGATCAGAGACGATATAGTTTGAAGCGAGCGTGATTGAGTTTTTATCACCAGAGAATTTCTTGATCGCTCCTTCAAAGAGTTTTGCAAGAGTTGGATTTTGTACAAAAACCTCGACATCAGTTTCCTTAAGACCAAAATCTTTTGCATATCGCTCTCGTTTTTTCCAAGGAAGCTCAGGCATTTCCTTTTCCAAATTCTCTTTTGCAAATTCTGGAATTTCAGAAATGAAAAGTTTTGGAAGATCTGGATCTGGGAAATAACGGTAGTCATGCGAATCTTCTTTGCTTCGCTGTGAAAATGTCTTTCCTGTCGTCTCGTCAAAGCCACGTGTTTCCTGTGTGATCTTTTCTCCTGCTTCAAGAACAGATTCGTGTCGTTTGAGTTCAAATTCAATTGCTCTTTCAACCGAACGGAATGAGTTTAGATTTTTTACTTCTACCTTTGTACCGAATTTGTTTGGATCAGAAGAAATAGAAATATTTGCTTCAACGCGCATTTCCCCTTTTTCCATATTCGCATCTGATACGCCGAGAGTTCGGAGAAGCAACTGAAGTTCTTTTCCGAATTGTGCTGCTTGCTCTGCTGAGTGAATGACAGGCTCTGTCACAAGCTCCATGAGAGGCACGCCTGCACGGTTAAAATCAACAAGAGAATACTTTTCATCTCCTTTGCCTTCATCATGTTTTGATGTCGCTGTATCTTCTTCGAGATGTACACGAGTAATTGCAACCCCACTCAATGTTCCACCGGAGACGAGCGGATATTTATATTGAGAAATTTGATAGCCTTTCGGAATATCAGGATAGAAATAATTCTTTCGGTCGAATTCTGTGAAGTCTGCAATCGTACCACCGAGAGCATGTCCCACTTTAAGCACATGCTTTACCGCTTCTTTATTGATAACAGGAAGAGTTCCGGGATGTCCCATACAGATAGGACAAATATTTACATTCGGTCGCTCTTCGTCCGGATCATTCTTTGAGTTGCAGAACATTTTCGTCGCTGTTTTAAGCTCCGCATGCACCTCAAGACCGATTGTTACATAGTATTTTTTTGCGTTTTCGTCGCTTTGCATAACGGCACTATCCTATCATATTTCTTGCACAACTCCGAAATTGTGCTACTTTTGACTCGATTTTATGAGTGCTCATTTTTGTAAGTGCGGCCAAAAAGCCACAAAGCAAAGAGATGGTGTAGACATCTGCAACGCCTACCCTTGGTGTGTGCTGAAAGTTGATCTCAGCATTTGGCCATCGTGTCCGAAATGCAAAAGCATTCTCGAGATGGGAGTCTGCCCTCTCTGCCCGCCACCGAAACCCAAAAACCCTGATTGAAGTCAGGGAATTTTTATTGATGAGAGTTGACGTAATCGAGAGTCGTCGAACCAAAGAAACCACTTCCTGAAATTCCTACTGATCTTTGGAATTTGATGAGAGTGGTAAACGTACCAATACCAAATTTATCAGTTTCATTTCCTGGTGAGCCAGGACCGCTTTTTGCAATAACAAATCCATGAGAATTGAGATACTCTTGAAGTTTTTTCACATCTGGACCGCTATCTTTTAGTGTCAGTGTATGTGTGAACATGACTTGTTCTGTTGTTGTCGCTACTGGAGCAGGCAGAGGAGCTGTCGGTGATGCGTTTGTCTCATCTGGTGAAGACATTGTCGATGAATTGCTTTCACCTGTTGGTACGTTCTTATTTTGTACGAGACGTAGAAGTGATTGAAGGATCGACTGAAGTTTTGTCACAATGCTTTTCACGACATATGCCGGAGCGTTCACAACTGAATTATTAGGCAATGTGATAGAGATGCTTGAATTTGAATTACCACTTGATGATGAAGGTGGCCGAGGCACAGTTGTCGTCGATTCATTATTACCATTGTCGTTTCCTCCACCCATACCATTGTCCTGAGTTGGTGTCGTATATGTAAATGACACTGACGATGTAGCACTATTCCCCACCGTGTCAGTTCCACGAATCATGAGCGTATGTGACCCATCAGGAGGTGTTGGAATATCCGAACCATTACTTGCACAGACAGCACTCTGATAGCTACCACCATCAAACTTGTACTGACACGTTGAAGAATCTCCCCACGAAACCGAAGGAGTGAAGCTGTTTGTTGTACCAGATGTAGGAGATGTGATTGAAATAGTTGGTGCAGTTGTATCAACTATAATATTTTTATTTTGATTTAAGTTTGAAAGCGGCGTGAAATCTGTCATCGCGTTTGAGCTTTGATCCACAATAGTTCCCACTATCGAAGTGACAGTGAGTCGCGATGAATTGTCACCCGGTCGCACAATATAATTACATGTACCAGCCGCCCCATTAGTGACATCAAATGAACACGAGCCTCCTGTGTCAAGAGTTACCGTAACACCACCGGTTGATGTCACATTCTCAGAAAAACCTACGCCGATATTGATACTATCTCCGGCTTTATACGTGCCATCTGAACTAGCAGAGCTGATATTTCCTACAGTTGGCCGAGTACTGTCTTGCGGCATTTGATTTGCATCGTAAAACGATCCACCATTAAGAGTTGTGAAAATAGTCGAGCTGTCATGTGTGGCATTTGTAATATCAACCACTGCACCATCCGCAATCACCGTCCAATTACTTCCATACGCTGTAAAGTCTCTACTTGTCGTGATATCAGCTGTATAGCGGCGAATTTTTGTACCAGTTATTGATGGAGTTCCGTAAACCTGAGAAGGTTGAATATCGCTTACATCGCCATAAAATGTGGCATTGCCAAGAGCACCTCCAGCGACCAAAATACTTGAGTCATTAAAGATTGCATTATTTCCCAGTGTTCCAAAATTCTCTGCACTACCATTAAACGTTGCATCATCATGAACTTCAGCTCCATCATTATTGTGGGCCGAATCATTAAACACTGCAGTACCTGTAACTTGATTGGCATTTACAGAAGAGTCATGGAATACCGCATTACCATTAACCGTACTGCCATTTTGACTGTGATTAAAGAATTCAGCATTACCGTTAACTGTTCCCCCATTTGAAGATGAATCGTAGAAATATGCATTACCAGTAAGCGTTGACGACAGACTGGATGTATCGTGAATAATTGTATTCTCTGTAACCGTAACTGGAGTTCCAACAAACGAGTCATTGGATATATCCAAATTTTTTACATGAGGTAGAGCATCAGAATTATCTATCACGTTTGCTTTAATAAAGACATCCGAATTAGAATCTGGCAACTTTCCGGCAGGAACAGTAAACGATGAATCCTTCCACCAGTTTGCCACCGTGCCCCAGTCATGGTTTCCGTTACTGTCGTTATAATAAAAATCATTTCCAGACACCAAATTTGCCTTCGCCAAATAAGAGTTTGAACTTGCAGCAAGAATAAGAGTACCATCATAGCTAAGTGCTACTCCGTTCCACGCCTTGACTCCAGCAATTGATTCCTCATTCCACGTCGTACCACCATCTGTAGATGTAAATATAGAATCATCATACGCAGCTGCGGCAATTGTATTTCCATCAGCAGAGATTGATACAGATTTCCAATACTTAATTCCGAGAGAATTTACTCTATTCCAAACATTTGTCTCAGGGCTCGTTGAAAGATAAACATAACCATCAGTGGCTGCGGCAACATACGTACCTCCATTTGAAACCGCAACACTGCTAATATTTTGATCACCAACATTCGAATTGTGCCAACCCTCAAAGTCTATGTAATAAACTCCATTACCAAGCGTTGATAATACTGTCTTATTACCATCAGGTGAGTATGAAATTTCAGATACTTCACTACCTGCATTCATCGACGAAGCTAAATCTGGACCATTGTTTGTTGTTTTAAAAACAGCTCCTGTCTGATCAGCAATATAAATAGCACCTCCATCAGGACTCATCGCTGCCGCACTCCAAAGACCCACACCTGCAAAAGGCGTCCACGATCCTCCGTAATTATTCGTTACCCAAGGCTGACCTCCATTTGCGACAGCAATTGCATTTGCTCCACTTGATGATGTTTTAATTGAACGCCAATTATATGGGCCCACACTAGATATTTGTTGCCAACTTGCTCCAAAATCATCTGATTTATAAATATAGTCAGCATTTCTCACTGCATAAACATGAGTAGCATCTGATGATACGGCAATACTTACCCAATCTGAGGCGTTTGAAGAATTTGAAATAAATGTCCACTGATAATTATCAGCGTACACAAATGAAAATATCGAAATGGCAGATAGAAAAGCCGTAAGAAGTGTGAGGAATTTTACTTTTTTTGATAAGGGTGGGAAGAAAGACATTACTTTTTTCTATTATACTATTTTTGATCCTGAATTTAAATTATTTACTGATGTGTTTATATAAAGCTACACCTTCCCCACTTTCACCGATTTCTTTGAATGTCGGACAAGAAAAATGTGCGGTGTAGGCAAGATCAATCTTAAATTTCTCCGCCATCATCTCTTTCTTTTTACAGTCCGCATTCATGAAATCAAAATAGTTGAGAATATTATTTGTAATTGTTGACGCTTTCGAATCAAGAGGATAATTTCCTGTCGCAACACCAACTACGAGCCCTTTCCATGGCTCTGAAATAAAGATTTTTCCTTTATAAGGAGCAAAAAGCTTCACGTCTCCCTCAGATAGATATCGCGTCACAGGTGGTGATGGAATATATGCCGCTGTACCATGAGAATCATTTACAACAAGAACAAGTTTGTCCCAGAGACCGAAACGCGAATAGAACATAGACCAGAAAACAAAGAAAACCAGAACGATACACTTGAGTGAATTCTCCATAATAGGATCTGCGAGATCAGGATGTCGGTCCAAAATGTAAGTAAAAACAGAATCCATTCCAAATGCTCCTACCATAACAACAAAGAGTGCTGTGATGGCAACAACTCGTGAGTGATCGATGATGAGAACATACTGCTCAAATCCATAGATGATCCAAAGTGCAGCGCCAATAATGATTGGGAAATAAAGGTAATCTACTCTTCGTTTGTAGACTATCCAAAGCCCAACAAGTGAAAATGGCAAAATAAAAATTGGAATTATATTCCATGGCTCGAAAATAATTGTGCCGTGTTCGAGATTGTTACGAAGAAGGAAAGAAAATATACGATCAAAGAGTTCATTGTAACCAAAACGCGCAAGGCCGATGAAAAACACAACAAGTGGCGCAATGAGACAAAGTGCAAAATTCGGATTTGTCTTACGGAAGAATTTATTTCGAAAATGCGATGGTGTCTTTAGGAAAATTCCAATGAGCGTTGGTAAAATAAACATAACCATCGGTGGATACAATATGAGAGCCACAGCAAATCCAAAACTTAGAATTATCTCACTTTGAAGAAGTGCCCCGATGATTCCTGCCAAGAAAAAAGTGAGGGAAAGATCGTAAGGCAAAAGATTGATGATGCCAGGTAAGTTTCCACTACTTGTAATAAAGACAATTCCCACTGCAGCAGCGGCAGATGCATATGTCGACACCTTCGAAAGCCTTAGAACAAAATAAGCGAAAAGACAGATCAAAAAACCATTAGCTATCGCAAGCCATACATAATATGTCAGCGGTGATAGTGAAAGAAGGAGTAACACTTCAGCAATAAGAGAATGGAAGCCTGCTAAGAAGTTTATGAAGGTTGAGTCAAGGTTGAGTGGATTTGCGAGAGGTAGAGCATTATTCGCTATGCTCCAGTTTGCGAAAGCAACCGCTGCCCATTCATCCGAATAGAAAGGATACGAATACGAGCTTTCAGTAACACCCTGAGCACGAAATCCTGTATCAACAACACCGTTGTAACAAAAGTGAATCGAATATAAGAAAAGGACGATAATAGCGAAACAAAATGGAACAAAGAGATTCCTCTTTTTTTCTCGTACATGAGCTTTCGTGTAATTTCTCGATGCAAAATAAAGACAAGTGACACCGACAATGGCATGTATGCCGAGAATAACAGGATAATAAAAGACATGGAAGAGCTGACTTAAGATAGCAACAAAAAGATGAAGAGCTCCTATGAGCACAAATATCTTGAAAAATCCTCGCAGTCTATCCTCAAAGCAAACAATCGCAGTAAACGGTAACAAAAGTACTATAAAACCTAAAAGAGGTTGTAGCATAAAAATGTTTTAATTTATTCAATCATACCACCTTCTGCGATATAATGTTTTCCACAACACATGACTGAAGACCCTACTATCGCGATAAGCATCGTACTGCCCTGCCACAATGAAGAAAAAGCGCTTAATAAATGCCTTCTTAGCATTCGTGATGTCATAGAAAAAAATTCTCTTTCAGCAGAGATTATCGTTGTCGATAACCAGTCGACTGATTCTTCTCGAAAAATACTCTTAGACAATCAAAAAAGAATTCCCCAACTTAAAATCGTTGAGGAAACGAATCTTGGCTATGGTGCTGCGTGCATCAAAGGCCTCATGAATGCACGAGGTACATATATGTATCTCGCCGACTGTGATAACACATACGATTTTAATGATATTCCTCGTTTTATAGAGAAACTTGATCAAGGATATGACCTTGTTGTAGGAAATCGCTTTCAAATGCCCATTGAGAAAGGTGCAATGCCCTGGCTTCACAAATACATTGGCAATCCTCTTCTCTCACGAATTGTAAAAATTTTCTTCAATGTGAAAATTGGTGATATTCATTGTGGAGCACGTGCCATCACAAAGAACGCTCTTGGGAAAATTGTTCTCTACACTCGTGGCATGGAATTTGCCTCTGAGATGGTTGTCAAAGCTGCGAAACAGAATCTTAAAATTACAGAAATTCCTATTTCATACAAAGAAAGAATTGGAATTTCAAAGCTCCGCTCGTTTTCAGATGGATGGAGACATCTGCGATTTATCCTACTCTATTCCCCGCTCATTTTATTTTTTATACCAGGCGCAATTCTTTTTTTCCTTGGCATCATTTCTCTTATTCTTCTTTATCTATCGCCACCGAAAATTTTTGGTATTCAATTTTATATTCACCCAATTTTCCTTTCATCACTCTTTATCATTGGCGGCTATCAACTCGTTCTCTTTGCAGCATTTGCAAGAACATATGCCATTGCCCATCTTGGCGACAAGGATTCATTTATCGAGCCACTCTATCGCCATATTACGATCGAAAAAGCAGGGCTTCTTGGAATTATTTCCGCAGTAGTCGGTGGTGGGATTTATCTCTATATTTTTATCGAATGGATTTCATCTGGATTCGGTTCTCTCAATGAAATCAAAAACGCAGTCGTTGCTCTTACATTTGTCATTCTTGGAATTCAAACATTCTTTTCAGCTTTCATGTTAAGTATTCTCGGCATTAAAGAAAAATAAATGAAGATAGCTGTATTTCACAATTTCCTCGACAACATTGGCGGCGCAGAGATCGTTGCTCTTACTCTGACACGAGAACTCAGCGCTGATCTTTATACAACCAATATTTCTGCTGAAAATATTTCTCGTATGGGCTTTGGAGATCTCCTACCTCGCATTCAGTCCATCGGAAAAATTCCCACAAACGCCCCGTGGCGACATCAGCTTGCTCTCTGGAAATTTAGACGACTGAATCTCGGGAAAAAATATGATTTTTATATTATTGCTGGCGACTGGGCTATGTCAGGCGCAGTCAATCATAAGCCAAACCTCTGGTATGTGCACTCGCCCCTCAATGAGCTATGGGAATTTAAAAAATATATTCGTACAAATGTATTGCCGATTTGGAAAAGACATCTCTATGATATCTGGGTTTTTATAAACAGAATCATAAGTAAAAATTATTCAAAACATGTCGGACATTTTGTGGCCAATTCATCGAACGTGAAGGAACGTCTTTTAAAATATTACGGCGTATCAGCGGTCGATATTATTCATCCACCAATTGATACAAAAAAATATACACGTGGCGAAAGCGATGGCTACTGGCTTTCGGTCAATCGCCTCATTACACACAAGAGAGTTGAATTACAACTTGAAGCTTTCGGTGTGCTGCCACATGAGAAACTTATCATTGTCGGAAGCTACGAAAAAGGCGCTCGCCAATTTGAAAATTACAAAGGCAAATTGGAGAAAATTCGCCCAGCTAATGTCACGATCATCAATTGGGCAGACAACCAAAAACTCCGTGATCTCTATACCAAAGCAAAAGGATTTATCGCAACAGCAATGAATGAAGATTTTGGCATGACAGTTGTCGAGGCTATGGCTTCAGGAAAACCTGTCATTGCTCCGAACGAAGGTGGCTTTAAAGAATCTCTCGTGGACGGCGAGACCGGAAAACTTATTGATGATATTTCATCCAAGAAAATCGTGACTGCAATTCACGAAATAAATAATGAGCTCGCACATGATCCCGATCATTATAAAAGAAAAACGCAAGAGAGAGCAGCGCTCTATGACACTGAAAAATTTACCTCAAAGATCAGAAATATAATTAATACACATCAATGAGAATCGCGATTTTCCATGATTATTTTAGAGTGATTGGCGGGGCCGAGAAACTAGTACTCACAATGGCGAAAGGTTTGGGTGCAGATGTTATTGCATCCGAAGTTGATAGTGACGCACTCAAAGCCGCTGGTTTTCCTGATGTAAAAGTAATTGCTCTTGGAAAGTCTGCCCAACTTGGAATGCTTTTGCCGCCTTTGTGTAGAAAAAGATTTTCAGAATGTGATTTTACAAAGCACTACGACTTCTTTATTTTCTCAGGCAATTTCTCAATTTACGCTGCGAAAAAACACACGCCAAATATCTGGTACTGCCACACACCACTTCGAGGACTCTACGATCTTAAAAAATAACATGTCGAAAACTTTTTACTCACAACTTGTCGACTGTAAGAAAAAAATCTTTCCGCAAAGAATTATACCGAAAAGGATTGGTACCGTGCTTGACCATTTTTTCAACAATCTTCACAACATCTCTATCCAATCAAAAGATAGAAGTCGAGACTTTCTTATTCATTCAAAAGATATCACCAGAGATACGCTGATACGTTCGCACGACCTTACACGAGATACTTTTATACGGACAAAAGATCTCACACGAGACAATCTCATACGCTCACGCGACCTTACACGAGATGCACTTGTAAAAACTAAAGACGTAACACGAGACTCCCTGCTTCAATCTAGAGACGTCACTCGAGACACACTCATTCGTTCAAAAGATCTCACACGAGACAATCTCATACGCTCACGCGACCTTACACGAGATGCTCTCATTCGCACAAAAGATCATACTGATGACATCCTCAAGCAATCGGAAGAAAAAATATCTGATGGATTTTTTGTAGCAAAAGAATTAAGTCATGAGATCTATGATGAAGCAAAAAAAGAAAGCTACCTGCATCTTGGACAGAAAATTATTTATCCTTTTGTTTTTATATGGAATATTTTTGCTCTTTTTATCACTTCCCTAGCGCTCTATAGATTTAACATTACTGAGGAATCAGATAAAGAAGCGGTAGGCCACATTCGAGCAATTGTCGTCAACAGCTGGAATGTAAAGGAAAGAGTAAAAAAATTTTATGATCGTGATGCAGAAGTTGTTCATCCTCCAATAGCGACAGAAAAAATAAAACCAGGAGAAAACAAAGAGTATTGGCTTTCAGTCAATCGCCTTACTCCAGAAAAAAGAATTGAGATGCAGACCGAGAGCTTCCGACTTTTACCTGAAAAAAGCCTTATCATTGTCGGCGGTTTTGATGACAGCCATCGAGGATATGCCCATGATGTAAAAATAAATGCACCTAAAAATGTTGAATTTGCCGGTGCAGTCGATGACGACACACTTCGTTCTTTATATGCGCATGCGAGCGGATTTATAACAACATCTATTGATGAAGATTTTGGAATGAATGTTGTTGAAGCGATGGCCGCAGGAAAACCTGTCATTGCTCCGAACGAAGGTGGGTACAAAGAAACTATTCTTCATAAAAGAACAGGTGTTCTTCTTGATGATATTTCCCCGGAAAAAATCGCTCTTTCTGTCACAACAATTGATGATGAACTTTTCATAAATCCAAAAAAATACGAAGAAATATGTATCGATCGCGCGCGATGTTTCAGTACTCATATATTTATCGGAAGAATAAAAGAGATCGTAAAGAAAATTCCTTTTACAGACGATAGGATGTAGAGCCAGACGGAAGCTTATCTTTGAGAGTTTCAAAAACACTCTGAACACCAAAATCATCTTTTCGTGAAAGTCCAATTGTGCGGATACCGCATGAAATTGCATGGACACAATTATGCTTTCGCCTCGAAAACAAAACATCAAGACGACTGATAAGTCCTTTAAGGTTTGATGGGCTCATATGTGTACGCCACCATGTTTCATCAAGGAAAATTTCTGGCATGACAATTTCAAAATCAGAAAGGAATATTTCAGCAAAACGCTTAAAACCCTTGATGTCATTTTCAGGTTCGTACGATCTATGAATGGTGCTAATAATTGGAATCACTTTATGATCTTTAAATTGGGATAATATTTCTGTGATTTTTTCTTTATTTTTATTTACCATTTCAAAAAAAGCATGACCATTGTTGACTGAAATGCCTAGATATTTTCCAGGCGGGATCATATCTGCAATACTCATGTCTTTTGGCAAAAAGGTTTCTGGAAAATCAGTAAGCGTTATCTCTCGTTCTACTCCCCATCTCTTAAATTTAGCTAAAGAATCTTCGTCGCGCACACTAAACCCATCGAGCTTTTCAAACGCAGCTCGAATATCTGGAGAAAGCCAGCTTGCATCATCGGGACCTGAAGCGCCGACATTGTGTACATAAGTTTTTGCTCCACTCTGCTGCGCGGCAACAATCCAGCTCATATAGTCATGTCCTGGTGGACCATTTAAAATTCCGCCGCCGCCAATCACCACACGATCAAAATTTATTTTAAAATCTTTTTCAGGGCGAGCCGGTTCCCATGGAATAAAACCATCGCAATCGACAAATCGTCCTGTAAAGTCCGGATCAACGGATCGTATATATTTTCTTCCCTCAGGAAAAGCTTTCATTGATTCAATAAGCACGAGTTCGTCGCCTAGATTCCCAAAGCCATACGCTCCAATAAAAAGTGTTTTCATTATCGTGTGTTATATTTTTCGATCACTTCCTCCGCGCTGCCGTCTGCCATTACTGTGCCATGATCGATCCATAATACTCTTTTGCAATATTTTTTAATATCAGAAAGATTATGGCTCGCAAGAACAACAGCCGCTCCACCTTTCATAAATTCCTCCATTTTTTCTGCGGCTTTTGTATTGAAATCAACATCACCACCAGCACCCAAAATTTCATCGAGAAGAAGAATGTCGGGAGTTTTCTTTGAGGCGCAGTGAATAAAAATTGAGAAATTAAGTCTTGTCTGCATACCAGAAGAAAATTGATACAGCTTCATATCAAGAAATTCCCGAAGTCCTGAGAAGTCGACGATATCATCGAAGCGCTCCTGTATATCTTTCTTCGACATTCCAAAAATCGAGCCAACAAGAAAAATATTGTCTCGCATTGTAAGACGTGGACGTGTTCCAAAATTAAAGCCATTGATGTACATAAGTGATCCATGTGTTACAACATCTCCCTGATCTGGTTCATAGATTCCAGCAATGATACGAAGAAGTGTTGATTTACCGCTACCATTTTTTCCGATAAGCCCAAGCATTTCTCCTGATGAGACCTCAAAAGAAATATCTTCTGCGGCCGTAATTATCTTCTCTGATGGTTTTTTTCCTTTTATAAAATCAATAATGCGCGCGAGAACGCCAAGATTCGAGACGTGTCCGCCATCGAATTTTTTGGATACATTTTTTACATTTATCTTTTTTTTATCTGTTTCGGCCATGTTTTATACTTGTTCAGCAAATTTATTTTTCTTCTTTCTGAAATAATAAATTCCAATCAGAAGACTCGTGATACTCATTGCAGTCATAACAGCAAACATCCACAAAGGCGGATTGCTATCCCCTATAAGCATTGCTCGCGCAATAAGAAGATAGTAGTAAAGCGGATTAAAAAGCGAACCGAATGCAAGAGCGCTTCCTGGCGTTGGCACATAAAATGTCGGTGTGACAAAGAAAAGGAGCCCGGAGAGCACGCTCCAAACATTTCCAAAATCACTCACATAGACTCCAATGGTCGCAAAAATAAAAGAAATCCCCAATGTAAATACTGCGAGTTCGAGCACAACAAGAAAATATCCAAAGATTGCGAAAATATTCAAATGATAGTAGATGAGACAGGCAAGAATAATAAGCATTTCAAAAAAATGCGACACAATAGTCTGCATCACACGAGATACAACCAAAGATTCTTCAGGAATCTTAATTGACTTGATGAAACTACCATTAGCACTAATGGTGCCGATCGCCGAGCTCACTGTTCCTGAAAAAATATTAATAAGGAGAATCCCGACCAGCAGATAAATGGCGTAATAGTCAGTGTGGTGCCCCGTAAAAACATTCCCTTCTACAAAAAAAATCACATAGAAAAGTGCGAGTGGATTTAAAAGGTACCACAAAATGCCAAAGTAACTCCCTTCATTGCGAAGAAAGAAATTTACTTTTGTAAGTGAAAGACTCAGTGCTATGACTCGATCAATATATCCTTTTTTGCTTATTTCTCTTTCCATAAGAAGCCCTGAAAACTACAAAGGCCTTCTTATTATATAGAGCTAAAGCTATGGGTGCGAGTTTACATACTCAATCGTTTTTGGTCCAAAATATCCACTTCCCGAAAGGTTTACCGATCTTTGAAATTTTATGAGTGCGTTGTATGTCCCAATCCCAAATTTTTCTGTTTCAAATCCTTTGGATCCGGGACCTGAAGGTGCAATCTGAAAACCATGTGAATTCAAATATCTTTGAAGATCTTTCACTTCTGGATCAATATCTCTGTATGTAAGCGAGTGTGTGAAAATAATAACCTCTGTCGTTGAAGCAATTGGCGAAACAGTGACTCCTACAATATCAGGAGACACAGGCACGCCTTTATCTTTTGCCAAAGAAATCAATTCTTTCAAAAGTTTCTGAACGATTCCTTGAAGTGTTGATACTGAGTATGGTTGCACTGAAACCGTGGTAGAGGTATCAGAACTCACATATGAAGATCCTCCACCACCACTTCTTCCTCCGGGACGCGCGACGGTTGTCGTGGTTGTTGATTCATTATTTGAATCAGATTGAGTCTCCGGTAAAGGCAGAAGAGTATTGTTTGTAGTATTTAAAATAGACAATGCATTATCAGAAAAACGTGAAAAATAGATATTTGTACCAACAATACCCATTCCCGCTGGTGAATGACCAACAAATATTGTTTGAACAACGGAGTCATTAGATGAATCAATCACAGAAATCGTACCTTCATCAAAATTTTCAACATAAATATAGCTTCCAAGTACTGTCATTCCTCGAGGCCCCTTGCCAACATGTACCGTATCAACAACTGCATTTGTGCCTGTATCAATGACAGACACAGTATCTGAAAGGTAATCTGCCACATACACTTTGCTGCCAAGTACTGTTACTCCACGTGGACCTTGGCTTCCTCCAGCCAAAAGAATTGTTTTCGTCACGGTATTGTTAAGTGAATTTATGACAGTTACTGAATCGCCTCCTCCGTAGTTTTGATTACCATAATTGGCAACATAGAGGTCAGTGCCATGTGCTTTTATACCTCGCGGGTATGTACCAACACCAACAGTTGCACTCACAGTATTTGTTGTTCCATCAATGACAGAAACTGTATTTGAAAGGCCATTTGTAACATAAATATTTGTACCAATTGTCGCAACATAATACGGATGAAGTCCGACAGAAATTGTTGCCGCGACAGTATTCGTACTTGTATCAATAGCCGAAACAGTATCAGAGCCTGTATTTGCAACATATACATAGACAACTCCGCCAATTGTCGCAGTTGAAAGACCGTAAGGTTCTGTGCCGACAATAATAGTCTGTACAACGGTATTATCAGAAGTTCGAACAACTGAAACTGTTCCACTTCCCTGGTTTGCCACATACACATAATCAACTCCCCCCACAGTTACTTTAGGAGAAACCTGATACGGATTAGTACCGACAGGAATTGCCACGTATGAACCAATGACAATATTTTTTGAGTCACCTATATTGCGAACTAAGTCGGAATTTTCAGCAGTAAGATTTCCGGGCGAAGAAGGTAGCGGATATGAAGAATAGTTTGTTCGAGTATGCCCCGAAAGATCAGCAACTGATTCACCACTAATTGATGTTACGGCAAGATCAGGAGTCGCATCGCCGCTACCAACGACATATGTACCACTGAGAGTTGTACCGCTCACATTATTCAAAGTCACATTGGCACCAGAATTAAGATGCACAGTCATCATAGAACCTCCCGAAAGCGCTTGATCGAAGTTTGCTGTAATGTTAATTGACTGCCCTGATCCATATGTGCCGCTTGCAGTTGTTGAAGTAAAGGATGTGAGGTTTGGAGCATTGCCACAGATCGCCTCTGCCGTGCGCGTCACGGTATCAATAACTGAGATGTGATCATCGTTACTATTCATTACATACAATTTTTTACCGGCAATAGTGGAATATGAAGGTCCATTTCCTACACCTATAGTTTTTACAACTGTATCAGTAGATAGATCAACAACGGAAACACTGCCATCATTATTATTGCTTGTGTATAAGTAGTTACCAACGATTGTATTGAAAGCGTACGTTGAAGATCCTACAGTTATCGTATGAAGAATGGAATTATTTGTAACATCAATAACCGGAAGTTGTGTATCAAGATAGGCGTTTACATACAATTTTGTTCCATAGAGCACAGAAGAATAAGGACCGTTTGCAAGACTCATATATATTGATGGACTGACAAGAGTATCTGTAAGAGTATCAATAACTCCAATATCATTTGACGAACCATTCATTGTATAAATTCTATCGCCCACCACTGTCATGTTATATCCACCGAAAGTAGCCACACCTGTAATGGTTTTTATAACAGAATTTGTCACCGCACTGATAACTTTGACATCTGTATTTCCACTTTGAACATATACTTTCCCCTTTGTAGCAACAATACTAGAAAACGCTCCATTGATAGCGGCCACAACAGTATCAGAAGCCGTATCAACAACATTCAAGCCTGGAGTGGCGCGCGATTGGCCAAAGATAAAAAATTTTCCATTTTCAAAAACCATCGACACACGTCCACCAACTCCTGTGGTATTTAATTGAATCGTTTTGACGACTGTATCATTTGTTGTATCTATGACAGCAAGAGTAGAACTTGCATGAATATCGGGATTCGAAGTGAGTACATAAAGTTTTGTCCCCACGAGATATGAAGAGCTTGGGGATTGTCCGACTGATATATTTCTTAAAAGGGTATCTGTTGTTGTATCGATAACCGCAACAGTAGTGATGCCTGGGCTATTTACATAGAGCTTTGTTCCAACCAATGTAGCAGTATATGGACCAGGACTTACCCCCGGGATCGTAATCGTACACCCTTCAGTTAAGTTAGGGACTGATAGCTCACTAAAATTTTGAGCAGTATTGAACGATGAATCCCTTAAAGGATTAATGCCGGATGTATAACTTAATGTAATAGTATTGAGTGGTGATACAGCAGCTGCCAACGTAAGAGTAACAGTTGTACCAGAAACATCTACGTGCGAAATTGTTTTTGGCGTTCCATCTGCACTCAATACAAAATCGGTCGTATCAGGCACAGAGCTTCCGTCAAGATTTGTATTGTATACCAGAGTGACCGTGTCGCCTTTTATTTTTTTAGAAGACACTGTTGGAATCGAGCTATTGTTTGTCACACTTTGATTCGAAAAAGAAGCAACAGCGCCTGTTGTGCCAAAAATTGAATGCGAGCCAACTGTATAGCTTACGTCCACAGAATCAGTAGAAGAAACCGCGCTTGCAAGAGTAATCACAACATTAGAATCAGAACCGCCAATATTCACAGATGATATAGATACTGGATTACTGTTTACATTCACCACGAAATCAGTTGCATCAGGTATCGAAGAATTTTGAATCGTTTCATCAAATGTAATCGTGAGAAGCGCTCCATTTATAACGGCAGAGCTCACCGTAGGAAGCGGTGTATTATTTGTCACACTTAATCCGCCAAAGGTATTGAGATAATCGGTTGAATTTCCCGTATTCACATCAGCAATTCCATTGCCCGCATTGTTGTAATTGAGCGTAATGGTTTCCCCCGCCATAACCGAACCACCTAAGGTAAGTGTAATAACGCTCCCTTGAATTGAAAAACTCGAAACACTTCCACCATACCCTGCTCCACCTAGAGTAAAATCCGTAGGCTGTGCTGCATTTTGATTCACAGGTTCATCCAAAGTGAGTACAAGAGTGTTTCCATTTACCACTGCTGACACAACATTAGGAGTTGTATCGGCTACAGTTTTTAGATTAGGAAAAAAGACTAGAAAAAATATTCCGCATACAGCAATAAAAAAACCAATGTTTTTTAAAGCTGAGATCTTTCTTTCTGTCATGACTATATTATAGCCAAATTTAGTCTTCTGTGCCAAAGAAAACCTATTGCCGGAGTATCTTTACAAGATTATCTTTAAAAGATTTAACACTTCGATCGTCGAGAACTGAGATAGCAAAAATATTTTCACCAAAAACCATAAGTTCTTCCATTTTCTTCTTAACATCTTCTGGATCTATCTCATCGGTTTTTGAAAGCACAATCACCTCTTTTTTATCTTTCATCTCTTTATCATATTCAAGAAGTTCTTTGCGCACTGTTTTATAGACCTCCACAACATCTTTATTCTCTGCAGAGATAAGATGACAGAGAAGTCGTGTACGGCGAATGTGTTTGAGAAATTTATCACCAAGTCCTTTTCCTTCACTCGCTCCTTCAATGAGTCCTGGAATATCAGCAAGAATAAATCCGTACATTTCGCCAAGGTTCGGTTCCAAGGTTGTGAAAGCGTAGTTTCCTACCTTTGCCTTTGCAGATGTGAGCGCATTAAGTAGTGATGACTTGCCTGCATTTGGAAGCCCAATGAAACCGCAATCAGCGATCATCTCAAGTTCAATTTCAAAGTCTGCTTCTTCTCCCGGCTGACCTTCAGTCGACTCCATTGGAGTTGTATTCACCGAACTCTTGAAAAATTCATTACCGAGTCCACCGCGACCACCTTTAAGGATCATCGCTGTATCTCCTACTTTATCGAGTCTAAATTTTTCTCCCGTTCCAAGGTTTTCCACAACGCTTCCTACCGGCAAATCAAGAACAAAATTCTCACCATTTTTGCCGTGCATACTATCTTTCATTCCGTGACCTCCATTTTCAGCTTCAAATTTCTTTTTATTTCGATAATTAGAAAGAAGACCGATATCTGAAACTGCTTTTATATACACATCGCCACCTTTACCACCGTTTCCTCCTGAGGGGCCAGAAAATTCCTTTCCTTTTTCATGGCGCCATCGCACAACACCGTTACCACCATTTCCTGCTCTGATATGAAATTGTATTTCGTCGACAAATGCCATGTAATTTAATTATTGAGAGCTAACTCTGCTAAACGAAGTGTACCTTCTTTTGTTTTTGCAATCGCAACAAAAAGAGAATTATGACAAAAGAGCGCATCGGAAACTCCAGTTATTTTTTGTAATTCTTCATGCACCTTTCCTGCCCAGGCTGATGGAAGATTCTTTCTGTTTTCAAAGCTTCCAGGATTTTTTCGCGCAGCTCGAAGAGCAAAAGTATTATTGTCGTACGGCTGCACTACAAAAAGCACCTCAGGAAATTGTGGCAAGATTGCATTGAGAATCACTTTATTGATTTCTTTATCGAGTACGAGAAGTCTCTTATCTGACATTTTTTGATATGTCTCTTCAATCACCTTCTTCGCCTCAATAAATTCTTCCGCTCCATGAATTTCATTGCGGATCACATCCTGTGCAAGAGAAACAACCTTGAGAAATATTTTATATATTTCTTCCTCAGAAACATCCTGTCTATTAAATCCTCCTATGATATCCGAGATTCCGAAGTTTCCTACTGTTGTTTTAAACTCGAAAAGATCAACCCCATTATCTCCCGCATCAATAAAAGATACGAGCTTTTTATCTATTGCAGCCGCAGCATCTGGTACAGAAAGTTTCTCTCCGTATGTTTTCCAAACAAGTCCAAAAGCTGCAAATGGAATTCCATTCTCTCTTTTCCCTGCTCCACCTTCCTGGTGATGATCAAATCGTCCTTTTGAAGGATCGTATTCACGTCCGACATCAAAGACAATATCTCCTTTTTTGATGATTATTGGATCGCGAGTGCGCATTATTTTTGCATCAGGATACACGAGAAGAAGAGTGGCTGCAGCAAAAACATCATCAGCATGAAAACTACCATTGTGTGTTACCAAAAGTTTTTTGTTTGAAAACAATCTCATATTAGTTTTGAACTTTAAGGAGAATTCCTTTTCTTTTTACGATCTTAAACATCGTACTGAAGAAAAAACACACGACGATGAAATAAAAGATATTGAGACCGAGCGCAAGAAGAAAAGATGTTGTATCAAACACTCCGCCGGCAAGAGTTGCTCTCATTGCTTCGAATACATATGTTGTTGGAAGAATACGCGAAATTGGTTGAATAAAAGACGGAAGCGCAGTGACTGGATAAAAAACAGCAGAAAGAGGCTGAAGAATGAGGATCACACCGAAAGCAAGCACTTGAGCTGATGTTCCGAAACGCAGAATGATCGCATTAATAAATATTGCAATGACCATTCCAAAAATAAAAAGATTCAAAGCATAAGGAATGACAGCAAAGCCCAGAGTAAAGATACTGTAATGGTATGAGAAGTACGCCACAGTAAGAAGGACAGCGGCGGTTATAATAATTTTTATGATCGCAAGAATCGCTGTCGCAGCAAAAAATTCTCCTAGCGTAAGAGGTGTCACAAAAATATTAAGGAAATTCTTCTCCCACACATCTTCCAAAAAATATACAGAGACTGCCTGCTGTGACATCTGCACGATCTCCCAGAAAACCACTGCGCCAAGAAGTACAGAAATGATATTTATATTTCCGAGATTAAGTTTGCCGAGATAGACGCTAAAAAATCCCCATGTCAGAAGCGTCATGACAGGCCAAAAGAAAATATCCATAAAACGTGGAAGACTCCTCCCTTTGTAGAGATAGAGGTGCCGCATAACTATTGCTTTTATTCGTCCACTATTCATATTTTTATTCTTCTTCAGTTGCAATACTAATAAACACGTCATTAAGATCTTTGTGTCCAAACTTGCTCATTAGCTCTTGCGGTGTACCGTCATCACGAAGTGTACCTTTGTTGATGAAAATAACTCGATCACACAAACGCTCAATCTCCGCCATATTGTGTGACGTATAAAGAATTGTTACCTTTCTCTCCTTCTGCATTCTCTCGAGCACAGTAAGTGTTTTGTCAGCAATATAAGGATCAAGAGACGCTGTCGCCTCATCAAGAAGAAGGACCTTTGGATCATTCACAAAAGCTTTTGTAAGATTCACGCGAGTAAGCTGCCCCGTTGAAAGAGACGTTGTCATTCTAGGAAGCAAATTCCTGATCTCAAAAAAATCTGCGAGTTCTTCGATCTTTTGTTTTGGCTTTTTGACTCCATAAAGCCTTGCGAATGTAAGTAAGTTTTCCATAACAGTAAGGTTTGAAGGCAGTGCAACATAAGGTGATGAGAAATTTACCTTTGAAAGAATTTCTTCTTTATTTGTATGAAGATCTTTTCCAAAAAAAGAAATTGAGCCCGATGTCGGCGTGATGATATCAAGAAGCATCTGGATTGTCGTTGTTTTTCCAGCGCCGTTTGGACCAAGAAGTGCCGTGATCTTCCCTTCTTCAATTGAGAAAGAGAGATCGTTGACTGCGCGAAAATCTCCAAAATCCTTTGTTAGATTTTTTACTTCAATGACATTCATATTATTGATGAGTGACAGTATTATCTTTGACGATAATTGTTTTATAGATATCGAAAAGCGCGATAAGGAATGAAAGTGTGAGTGGTCCTAGAATAAATCCAGTTGGTCCATAAAAGACGATACCACCGAGAGCTGAAAGCATCACAAGAAGTGGATGAATATGCATACCACGACTCACGAGTTTTGGTCCGAGGAAGTTATCAATAAGCGCCACGAATGTTGCCGCCCAAATAAGGAGCCCGAGTGCTTGCGCGCCATGCCCTGTGAAGAAAAGAAAGAGAATTCCTGGAATCATCACAAGTGAAGTTCCTACTCCCGGCACAAGAGCTGAAATTGTCGCAACCGAACCCCACAGCGCTGCAGATGGAATTCCAAAAAGGAAAAATCCAAATCCAGCGAGAGTTCCTTGAATCATCGCTACTAGGATAGAACCGCGGACTGTTGAAATAATTGCTTGGCGAAGCTTTTCGAGAATAAGTTCATCTCGACTATCTTCAAATGGACTGATCTCGATAAACATCTGCCTGATATGTTTCCCATCGCGAAGAAAATAAAAGAAAGAAATAAGGAAGAAAAGCATGCTGAGGAAAAACTTCGCGAGTCCTGAAAAGATGTCTCCGAAGTGTCCCTGAAGCCATGAGAGAAATCCGAGAATATAATTTTCTGTATCCGTAGCCTGAAATACAGGAACATGCATGCCAAATGGATTCCATTTCTGCATCATATTATTTGCAACTTCTGTGATCTGATAGATAGTTCCCTCACCTTGCGTCTGGCTAAATGCTGCACTGTAGAGATTTCGCACTTCCTGCGAAAGTTCAATACCAAGGAATATAAGAGGAATGAGAACAATGACAAGAACAAGAACTCCGGTAATAAATGCTCCGAGAGAATTGTGGCGTCCCGTCCACGATGAGACTTTCTTGAAAAGCGGATCAAAAAGTACAGCAAAAACTACCGCCATCGCAAGAGTATAGAGATATGGCGCAAAGATGAGGAACACCAGATAGATGGTGACCGCAAGGACGATAAAGAAAATATAGGTCTCGATCTTTCGCTCTGACATGAGATTACTATAGCTTAAAAGCAGAGCTCTATCAAACTAAAAGTCTTATTTGACCCCTTTCGCAGCCATGTTTTTCTGGTGTTCTTCAGTATTTTGAAGTCCGCAGTTTTTGTACTTTTTACCGCTACCACAAGGACACAGATCATTTCTTCCCACTTCATTTCCAACAACAACTGTCGCGGATCTCTCTGGAGCTTTGTTTGCGTTTGCTTGGTCTCCAAACTGAGTGATTTCCTGATGGCTCGCCACTACATTTCGAGGCTCCTCAATTTTCACTGGGGCTTTTACAACTTTGATTGCCTCAGCAACAGTACCTGCAACAGAAGCCTGCATTTCTTTGAAAAGTCGAAGACCTTCTTTTTTGTATTCAACAAGTGGATCACGCTGGCCATATGCGCGGAGATTTACCGAAGAGCGAAGATAGTCCATCATCTCCAAATGATCCATCCAGAACATGTCTGTTGTTTCGAGAACCACCGCACGAAGAGTATTGGCAGTAATCTCATCTCCTAGTTCTTTCTTTTTAGTTTCAATATTCTGAAGTGTCTCCTCATCACCTGTAAACATTTCTGTCACGGTAGCGAAAACTTCTTCAGTGTTTCCAATGAGCACTTTTCGTCGTCTTTCGTACACAATCTTTCGCTGATAGTTCATCACGTCGTCGAATTCAAGCACGTGCTTTCGTGCATCAAAGTGAAATCCTTCAATGCGAGTCTGTGCTGTTTCAAGCGAACGTGTGATAAGTCCATTCTTAATAGGTTCATCTTCTGGAATGCCAAGACGTCCCATCATGTTCTTGATCATATCTGAGGCAAACACTCGCATAAGATTGTCTTCCATTGATACAAAGAATTGTGTCTCACCAGGATCTCCCTGTCGTCCTGATCGTCCACGGAGCTGGTTGTCGATACGACGTGCTTCATGGCGCTCTGTTCCAAGGACAAAAAGCCCACCGAGATTTTTAATTTCTTCTTCGGCGGCTGCATCTTTTAGAGGACCACCAAGTTTAATATCAACCCCTCGTCCTGCCATGTTTGTTGCAATTGTCACAGCACCGCGCTTTCCAGCAAGAGCAATAATTTCTCCTTCCTTTTCATGATTTTTTGCATTGAGCAACTGATGCGGTACGCCTTCACGTTTAAGATACGCAGAAAGAAATTCATTTCGTTCAATAGAAACAGTACCAATAAGTACTGGCTGACCTTTGTCGTAGAGTTCTTTTACTCTTCGTGCAATAGCTTTAAACTTTCCAGCCTCAGTCTGGAAAATAAGATCATCATGATCAATTCGCTTGATTGGATTGTGTGTAGGAATCTCTACAGTTTCGAGATTGTATACTTTCTGAAATTCCTCAGCAGAAGTTTTAGCAGTTCCCGTCATTCCTGCAAGCTTTGAATAAAGTCTGAAATAATTTTGGAATGTGATCGAAGCGTATGTTCGCGTCTCTTCTTTTATAGTCACTCCTTCTTTTGCTTCAATAGCCTGGTGAAGACCTTCGGACCAGCGTCGTCCTGGTTGCATGCGACCTGTAAATTCATCGACGATCACCACTTCATCATCGCGAACAACATATTCTTTATCTTTACGGAAAAGTGCTTTTGCACGTACAGCTGTTTCAAGATGATGCACATATTTAATGCCTTTTTCAGTATAAATATTTTCAACACCCAAAAGTTTCTCTGCTTTTTCAATACCAGCATCTTTGAGAGCTATCGTTCGATGCTTCTCATCCATGTCGAAATCTTCTCCTTCTTCAAGTTTTGCTGCGATCCCTGCAAACATACTGTAAAGATTTTCCTTTTCGTTTGAGGGAGCTGAAATGATAAGAGGTGTTCGTGCCTCATCGATAAGAATCGAGTCGATCTCATCAACAATCGCAAAATGAAATTCACGCTGTCTCAGATCTGTTTTCTTGTATGAAATATTGTCACGAAGATAGTCGAAACCAAATTCATTATTCGTACCATATGTAATGTCAGCATCATATGCTTCTTTTCTAGAACATGGTCGGAGGAATTCGTAGACTACTTTAAAGCTCGCGACTTCATCTCTTTCGTGGTCGAGATCAGTGTGTTTTGGATCATATATATATGTCGCATCACTGTTTACAACTCCAAGTGAAAGCCCAAGGAAAGAATAGATCTGTCCCATCCATACAGCATCGCGTCGTGAGAGATAGTCGTTTACAGTAACAAGATGTACTCCTTTTCCAGAAAGAGCGTTGAGATAAATAGGAAGTGTTGCCACAAGAGTCTTTCCTTCTCCCGTTCTCATTTCAGAAATTTTTCCACGATGAAGTGTGATACCACCAATAAGCTGCACATCGAAATGACGCATATTAAGGACACGCTTTGAAGCTTCACGTACAGTCGCAAATGCTTCCGGCAAAATATCATCGAGTGTTTTCCCCTCCTTTAGCTTCTCTCTAAAATAGAGAGTTTTGCCTTTAAGCTCATCATCTGAGAGTGCTGAAAACTCACTCTCTAGAGAGTTGATCTTTGCAACCAAAGGCTTTGCTTCCGCCATCGCCCTTGTGCTTGCGTTACCGAAGATTTTTTCCATGAATGACATAGGAGACCACTCTACCATATTTTATTCCTGAAAAAAACGTCCTAAAATGTATGTCCCTAAAAACAAAAATTCCCGCATTTCTGCGGGAATTTTTGTAAGTGGAACGAAGAGGATTAAACTCTCTTCTTTGAAGCTTTCTTTGAAGACTTCTTTGTTGTCTTCTTAGCTTTCTTAGCCTTTTTCTTTGCTGCCATTGTATTTTTTGTTTCGTTATTTCTCTTATGAAAATTCAGTGAAGAAAGAACGAAAGATTTACTTTTAAGTTTTTAGAAAATCTCCTGACCAAAAAGATTTTCTAACGTGCACTTATATTATCTGTCGATGCACGCGCAAACACAATACATAGAGACGGAAAAGTGTGGATAACTTTGCAAAGAAAATTTTCTAAAAAAAAATATTGAAACTATTTTTTGAAATTATTTTCTATCACAACAACTTCTTCTTCGATCGAAAGATTAGTTTTTTCTTTCACTTTATTTTTTATTTTCTCAGCAAAATTTTTTACATCTGTCGCGCTCGCATTTCCAAAATTCACAAGAACAAGTGGCTGATTTTCAAAAAGTCCCACATCACCTTCTCTCACACCTTTCATCTGAAGTACTTTATCGAGAATCCATGCTGAGGAAATTTTTTTCATTCCGTTTTCTGCATCAAATGAAACTGCGTCCGGATATTTCACACTGAAAGCTGAAAACTCTTCTGTAGTGAGAAGAATATTTTTAAAAAATGATCCAGCCGTACCACACACTTTAAGATCTGGAAATTTCTTCGCGCGTATTGCGGTAACAGCGTCTCGTATTTCGCGGAGTGTTGGCATTTTCTCACCAAAGAAATTTTTAAGATCTTTATACGAAAGCTCAGGCCAAGGTATGCGAGAAAGTTTATATATCACCTTTGTTACAATAAATTTTTTACCTTCTTCTTTTTTAAAGATGCTGTCGCGATATGAAAAAAGACACTCTGAATTAGTGAGAGTTTTTATTTTTTTATCCACACTATCAAACACATCGACAGAAAAAATAACATCCTTCACTTCTCTTCCATACGCTCCGATATTTTGTACAGCAGACGCTCCAACAGTGCCAGGAATTGCTGAAAGATTTTCAAGGCCCCACAAATTTTCTATTACAGACTTCTCAACAAAATCATCCCAGATCTCTCCTGCTTCTACCGAAACATAAGCGACCTCTTCTTCATATTTATATTGAATTCCTTTATTCTCCATCTTTATCACAAGGCCAGAAAATCCTTCATCAGGCGGTAAAATATTTGAACCCCCTCCTATTACAAAAACTGGAATGTCCTTTTCTTCTGCAAAAGAGAGAGCCTCGGAAAGTTCTTCGCTATTTTTTATATGCGCAAGAAAACGTGCCGCCCCACCAGTTTTGAGTGTTGAAAGTTTTTTAAATGAAATGTTTTCTTCGATAGTAATCATATAAAAGCAAAAAAAAGAAAAGGCGGATATGATCCGCCTTTATATTCTATCCCTGCAGGGCCAGCGGGTGCTAGCTCCAAAGTAAACATCTTATGTGAGTGCAGTCGCTGGCCGTGAAGAGACGGAACGCTCTTGCTTTAAGGCAAGAACATACACAGTATGATAGCCTCTTCTACAAAAAACACAAAACCCGGCCGGAGCCAGGTTTTGCGGATGTTTACTTTGTTGAGCAAGCTAATAAAAGCTGTCTCACATAAAAGGATAATAGCAGATTACAAGGAAAAAGTCAAGCTATTGTGTTGTTGTGCCTGTAATTTGGGAGAGGAGATTCTTTGCATTCGCGTTTTGTGGGTCTTTTGCGAGAACTCTGTTTACATAATCGATAGCATCAGATTTTCTTCCTGCTGAAATAAGCGTCGATGCAATACGAGCATCAGCAATATCTTGCGATACAAGATCAGCAATAATTTTATTTGCCGTTGTGTTGTCTCTTACCGCAAGTGATGAAATTGCGTAGAAAGCCTCAGCGTCTGGGTATGTCGGCGCCTCATCGTAAGCTTGCTTGAAATATTCATTGGCTTTTACGACATCGTCCTTTGCAATATAAGCCTGGCCAATTGCAAAGAGAATCTGCTGTTTTTGTGGCGAAAGAGAATTTGCTTTCGCAAGATATGAGAGAGCCTGATCTGGCATTCCGATAGATGTCAGGTATGAACCCATGTAAAGGAATGGACGTGACTGATGAGGTGTCTCGTTCGCCTGTCCATCAAACTGTGCAATGACCGCCTGCGCGAATTTTGATTTGATGTCATTTGAGATAGTAGACTGTGCATTGACCTGAGTTGAGACATCGGTGAAATGTTCTCTTACTTCACTGTTACCAAACGAGTTGTACGAAAGTGCTTTAAGGAAGAGATCTGATGTTGGGTACCATGAATTACATATTTGTTTGTAATTTCCCGTTGCGTAATCGCGCTGATACGATGCGCTCGCACATGAAACAATGTTGCCATCCTGTACACCAGCAACTGAAAGCGCTTGAAGCAAAGTGATGTTTTGAAGAAAAGGATTCGCATTCACAACGTAGATAAGTACAACAGTAAGAACAAGAATAATTGCCGCGAGCATATGTGGACTCTCCTGATCTCTTTTCTCACGAACTGGATCTCTTTCAAGTGATTCTCCGCCGACCATCGCAAGGATAGCAAAGAAGAATATATAACTTACTAGGTTATCGAATACGAAGATATTGTTGAAAGCATACGCACCAAGGAGTCCAAAAAGAATCGCTTTCTCGAAGACATCAAAATCTTTTTTCTTGAAAATAAGATAGAGTGCTGCAACAAAAAGAGAAATGTATGCGAGCCCTCCGAGAATTCCTCCTGCAACTGTCCAGTCGATGAAAGAGTTGTGAGCACGATCAAACCATGGCTCCTGTCCCCACATTGCTGGATTGTAATATTTATCGAAGATATACATGAATCCTTCCTGTCCCCAACCAAGGATCGGTTTTTCTGCAATTCCTTTGAATGCCATTGGCCAGACATATGAACGCGCCTGATCTTTTGTTTCATTCCATGAGATCGATGCAAATCGCCCAAGTACCGGGTCATTCTTTACTGCAGGAAGATTTTTTACTGAGAGGAATCCAATGACAATAAGAGCAATGACAGACAGTGTAATGATCGCTCCTTTTCGTACAATTTTATTTTCTCGATGTGTAAAAAGAATATAGAGAGACGCAAGAATAAGACCTCCAATAAATCCTAAAATCGCACCTCGTGTTTCAGTAAAATAAAGAAGAAAAGCATTGAGGAAAATTCCTGCTCCAAAAAGCACGTGAGCAATTTTCTGTTTTGCTTTCTCATTTGATGATCTCTGGTATACAAGAAGAAATACAGCAATTGCGAATGAAAGAATACTTAGAGTGATTCCATGTGATCCTGATGGAATAAATGGATCGCTAACATGCCAGAGATAATAGCCAACAAAAGTAAGGAGTCCTGCCGCAGCAGCATTTGCAATACCTTTATATGATCCTCGGCTTCGCCACCACAAGAGCGCGAAAATAAAAATCTGGAAAACGAGATAGATCGCATAGTACGCAGCATTTCCTAAAGTGCCATCAACTCGGTCAGAGCTTTGGTTGATTGCAATCTCACGATAAAACTGAAGAAGACCATAGAGCATGAGGAAATATGATGCGGTAACGGAAACATAGAAAAACATATTCCAATCTTTCTTTTCTCGGAAAAGAGTGATGAGGACAAGAAAGTATGCAAAAAGATGTGCGAGAGTAACGAAGCCTTCCATACGCTCGAAATTGCTCCACAGAGCGCGAGCAGGATCAAGTGAGAAGATGTCAGCGACAAAAATAATTGCTGTGAAAGCAACAAAGCACCAAAGAAGAATAGATTTCTTTGGGCGTACAGACGGGTCATAGACCATAAGAGCCAAGGTGAGGCCGAGCGCTATCTCAACAGCAGTGCGGAAGAAGAATGCCTTTCCCGTAATGAATGGGAAAAACATATTCGTAGCAACAATAAAAGAAGTAAACGGGATGGCAAGTACCACGTACTGCGCTATTTTTTTCAAGATATTTTTCATGAGATACATGCTATACCAGAAAGGAAGACAAAGGAAGAGCTGCCTGCTATAATCCCCGCATGGCAAAATCGAAAAGCAAAACTCCCAAGAAAGCTCTTATTACGGGCATCACGGGCCAGGACGGTTCGTATCTCGCTGAATTTCTCCTCAAAAAAGGTTACGAGGTACATGGCATCATTCGCAGATCTTCAACATTTAACACAGATCGTATTGACCACATCTACAACAAACTCCATCTCCACTACGGCGATCTTTCAGACTCAAGCAACATATCGCGTCTTATCGAAAAAATAGTTCCCGACGAAATTTATCACCTTGGCGCACAAAGCCATGTACGCGTCTCCTTCGATCTTCCTGAATACACAGGTGATGTCGACGCGCTTGGCACACTCCGAATACTCGACGCAATTCGTGACACACGAATCAAAACAAAGTTCTATCAGGCCTCTTCTTCAGAGATGTTTGGACTTGTTCAAGAAGTACCGCAAAAAGAAACGACACCTTTCTATCCACGCTCTCCGTATGGTGTTGCGAAAGTTTTTGGATATTGGATCACAAAAAATTATCGAGAAAGCTACGGCATCTTTGCAGCAAATGGAATTCTTTTTAATCATGAATCTCCTCGCCGAGGCGAAACTTTTGTTACAAGAAAAATTACACGTGGTCTCTCTCTCATTAAAGCTGGCCTAGAGAAAAAACTATATCTTGGAAACCTTGATGCAAAACGCGACTGGGGCTTCGCGAAAGACTATGTCGAGGGTATGTGGATGATGCTTCAACAAGATACGCCAGATGACTTTATCCTTGCAACGAATGAGACACACTCTGTTCGAGAATTCGTTGAGGAATCGGCAAAAATTCTTGGTTTCGATATTGTCTGGAAAGGAAAAGGTGTGAACGAAAAAGGAATCGATAGAAAAACTGGCATAGTCATTATTGAAATTGATCCACGTTATTTTCGTCCAGCAGAGGTTGATCTTCTTATCGGTGATTATACAAAGGCACAGAAGACACTTGGATGGAAACCGAAAACATCCTTCAAAGAATTGGTACAGATCATGACAGAAAGTGACTGGGATAAAATAAAGAATGAAAAGAAACTCTAAAATATTTGTTGCGGGACACGGCGGCCTTGTTGGGAGCGCAATTGTTCGCACATTAAAGAGTAAAGGTTACAAAAACCTCCTTCTCCGAACACGAAAGGAACTTGATCTTCGTGACAAGAAAGCAGTCTTTAATTTTTTTACGAAAGAAAAACCTGAGTATGTTTTCCTCGCCGCTGCGAAAGTTGGTGGCATTGTCGCAAATAATACTTTTCCAGCCGATTTCATACTGGAGAATCTTGAGATTCAAAACAATGTCATTTCTGCCGCGCATGAATGTAAAACAAAAAAACTTTTATTTCTTGGAAGCTCATGCATTTATCCAAAGCTTTCAAAACAGCCGATCAAAGAAGGCTATCTTCTTACAGGCGAACTTGAAAAAACAAACGAAGCCTATGCTCTAGCAAAAATCGCAGGCCTTAAAATGTGCGAGTATTTCAAAAAACAATACGGCGACAATTTTATCTCTGCCATGCCAACAAACCTCTACGGAGAAAATGATAATTTTGATCTTACTAACTCCCACGTTATACCTGCACTCCTTCGAAAATTCCACGAAGCAAAAATAGAAAACAAAAAAGAAGTCATACTCTGGGGTTCAGGAAAACCGAAGCGAGAATTTCTCCATGTCGACGATCTCGCAGAAGCGCTCGTTTTTCTTATGGAAAAATACGATGGTGAAAGCACAGTTAATGTCGGCACTGGCGCCGACATAACAATTAAAGAGCTTGGAATTTTGGTTAAAAAAATAACTGGCTTCCAAGGGAAAATTGTGTGGGACAAAACAAAGCCAGACGGTACACCACGTAAACTTCTTGATATTTCAAAGATCAAAAAACTTGGCTGGAAGCCAAAGACAAAACTAGAGACAGGTCTTCAAAAAACCTATCAGTGGTACCTTAAGAGCGAACGCTAGAATAGATGTCTCTTAATTTCTTTTCGAAAGTTTCACTACTCAAATTTTTCTTTGCGAAGGCAAAGGCATTCTGCCCCATTTTTTCTCTCTCTTCTTTTGTAAGATCTGCCATATGCAGAATTATGTGAGCAAGATTTTCCGCATTCATATCGTGTACAACCACTCCGCAGTCTGCTTTTTCAATCACAAATGGTTGGTCGCTCGCAGACGAAACAATCACAGGGCGTCCAGAAGCAAGATATTCAGAAAGTTTATGAGGATATTGAAGATCACTTACTTTTTCCTTGAGTCGAGGCGAAAGTAAGACGTCTGCAGCATGAAGAGTTGGAACAACAGATATTTCAGAAATTTTTCCTAGATATGAAACATTCGGCAATCGTGGATACTTTTCCTGATCTGAAAAATCAAATCCCGCTAATGTAAAAAAAATATCTTTTCTTTTTTCTGCAAGAATTTTCGCCGCACCAATGATGTAGTGAATCCCCTGCCACCACGAACCATTACCAAGATAACCTGCAATAAAGTTTTTATTATCTTCCGGTGGCACATACACACCATCACATTCAACAGGCCCCCAAAGAACTATAATTTTTTTTGCATTCCATACTCTTTGCGTAAGAAATTTTTTCTCTGAATAACTCATAGCAATCACCCTAGCCGATAGCCAGAGTCCCACACAATCTATGAATAAAAAGATTGTCTTTTTTATAAGATTTTTTCTCACTTCGTACCAACCCCATCCGTGCATTTCAAAAACTATTTTTACCTTCCATTTTGAAAATAGTTTAAAAACAACAGCACTTGGAATCGCGAGTGTTGTCACAGCATGAATAATGTCAGGTTTTTCCTGTTTAAGACTTTGTAGTGCTCTTTTAAAAAAAGGAAAAAATTTCTCTTGTTTAAGAGAGCTCGTTACTGAAATATCAGCACAGCGTTTTGCCACTGAAATAGTCGTTTTCGTTCTTTTTGGAGTGCCTGTGTATTGTTCGAGATCAAACGGGCAGATAAATGATATTTTCATAGATTCTACATTACATATTTTCCTCAAGGCAGCGAACGATCTTCGCAGAGAAACTTTCCCATGAGTGCTTTTCTTTTACAGTCTCTCTATTCTTGTGAACAATGTCTAAGAGTTCTTTCTCATCTTTTTCCTGAAGTGAGAGTAGTGTTTTTACATTGGAATCCGTGTCGGAAACATCAAGCTTCACTAGAGATTCATGAGAGTATCCAGATTCTGGTGTTGCAGCCACAACCATTCCAAAACACATTTCTTCAAGAATTGTCGTTGCCTGTGCATCAGCTGTACTCGTGTTCACAAAAATATCATGATCCTTTGCAATTGATGACATAAATTCAGGTGTGAGAGCTGCAAAATTAGCAAGCTTATTCCATCCTTTTACTTCCGCACCACCAATATGTGTGAAGCGATATCCCGGCATTCTCTCTGCGATTTTTTCAAGCTCTTTCGTATTCTTATACCAAGCATTGTGTCCAATATAGAGATATCCTCTCTTCCCTTTTGAATTAAAGTTTTTTTTCACAAGCGGATAATCTTTCATATCAATTCCCATATCAACTCGAAATACTTTTTTCTCGTCGATTGATCCAAAAGGAGTGTCTTTCCAATTCTTTGTCCAAATATCTCCGCCAATAAGAATAATTTTATCAGCGTAATTTTCTGCCAAATCTTTCGCCCATGACACAAGAAGTGGATCATTCGCAAATGGCATAATCAAAATTTTTTTGTGCACGCTTCCTTTGTAAGCACGCAGTGTTTGTGATGTGATCGAATCAAAATCATCATGGTCCGGTCTTCCTTCATAAGAAAATCCTCCTGCCGGTGCAGGCTGACCGATAAAAATATCATGAGGTCCCAAAGTGATCTTCCCTTTCTCATACATATTATAAAACCTTACTTTACCTTTTTGCTTAAGAGCCTTAAGGAGATGATATGAAATAGAGTGTGGCGCGCGAATCGGATGCTGCCATGGAATAAGAAAATCGATACCGTAGCGATGAAGCGGAGTCAGATGGAAGATTTTAAAAACCTTATCGATACCACGCCGAAAAATTCCGCGTCCGAGCGGTACCGTATATACAAAATGAATCGTTCTCTTAGTCATTTATTTTTCTGAAAGCAGAAAGCGAGCTTGCTGGAGAAAGATATTCGAGACTTTTATTTTCTTTAAGTTCATTCACAAGTCGTGTCGGACCTGGCCAGCCTTTCTCATATTTTTCTGGATCACTTTGAGGAGTCTTCTGCGAATCATGAAAAAGAATAAAGCCCCCTTTTTTCACAAGCGGAAACCAATCTTCGAAATCTTTTTTCACAGCTTCATATGTGTGGTCTCCATCAATAAAAATCACATCAATTTTTTCTTTGAAATTATTTACAACATTGTAGCTATAGTCTGAAATAAGATGCCATCGATCTGCCTGTGTCGAAAGTCCAATATCAGCAAGCCCAGTTTTTACTCCTCTCTCACACTTTTCTTTTGTTGCCTGAAATGGCCCCATCGAATCAACAATAAAAGGATCAATTGAGTACAATTTTGTGTGTTCTTTTTTATTCACAAGAAAAACAAGGGACGATGCTCCGTACGCAGCTCCGATCTCAACGATCACGTTTTCTGCTTTGCGAGCAAATTCACCGAGAGCGATGACTTCAGGGTCTACAAGAAGGGCCGGGGCTCCAAGAAGAGATTTAAGCTCAAAACGATTTGTGATAAGCGGCACATTGCCTGCACGTTTTTGGAGAAGTGAAACTACATTTTTTCTATCTTTTATCTTTCGAAAATGGCGTTTTATAACACTCGTTCCGAATCCCGAAGATATGAGCCTTTGTAGGTTTTTCTTAAATGTATTCATTGAATTTGTAACGATATTCTATCAGAATTCTGGGCGATTAATAATATTCAATAAAGCTAACAATTATGCTAGGATATCGGGAATGACGAAAAAAAACCCCAAGTCCTGCGTGGTTATTACGACCATCAATAAGGAAACAGAAGCGCTTCGTCGCTTTGCAAAAAACCCAGACTACAACCTCATTATCGTTGGCGACAAAAAATCTCCAGAAAGCTATTCACTCGACGCATCATACCTTGATGTAGAATCTCAAAAGAAATTGTTCGGAAAACTAGCAGATCTCCTTCCCTACAATCACTATTCGCGAAAAAATATCGGTTATCTCGAAGCTCTTAAAAATGGGTATGAAATTATAGCTGATTCCGATGACGATAATATTCCAGAAAAAGGATGGGGCGTCCTTCCTCCGGACAAAAAACACGATCTTATCACTGCACCAAAATTTCCGAATGTGTATTCCCTTTTTACATCTGAGAAAATATGGCCAAGAGGTTATTCATTAAACCTCATCACAAAATCAGAAAAAATTTCTTTAAAAAAAGAAGCTTCGAAAGTGATGGTCTGGCAAGGACTCGTCAATGGCGATCCTGATGTTGATGCGATTCATCGACTCGTTTTTAATAAAGAAATTGATTTCAAAAAACGCCCACCGGTAGTTCTCCAAAAAGGAATCGTCAGCGCATTTAATTCTCAAAACACTCTATGGCACCGCGAAGCACTTCTCTACACATACTTGCCGCACACTGTTTCATTCCGATACACGGACATTCTCCGGTCATTCGTTGCACAGTATGGTATTTGGGCCATGAATGGCAGACTAGGTTTCCACGAAGCGACAGCAAGACAGATCCGAAACGAGCACAATCTCATGAAAGACTTCGAGAGCGAATATGAAATGTATATTTCATTCCAAAAAGTCATTGATGCTTTGGAAAAGTGCGAGCTCACAGGTGAGCCAAAGGATCTCCTTACAATGTACACATCACTCTCAAAGATCGGCGTTGTTGATAAAAAAGAATTAGCTACAGTAAAAGAATGGATCACCCAGATCAAAAAACTCACGAAATAAAAGGAGTACTCGTTACTCAGTCTTTTATTGTTGGAAAAGAAAATACCTATCACGACTATAGAGATTACATTTTTGCTATACTCTCAAATCCTGATCTAAAAAATGAGCCGATTCGGCTCAACATTGAGAATGGAGAAGAATATGTGACTGAATTTAACGACGCGCTCCGGAATGCCGATTTCAAAGACTATAAAGTCACTGCGATAAAACCAAGTTCATGGAAAGATTTCATGATGACACATCTCATGGAAACAGATGCGGAATGGACAATGCCTTTTCCAGGGGATCATATTTATATAAATCCAAAGCCACACGCTTTCAGTAATGCTTTGAAAAAAGCAGGCGCACTCAACGCTGATGCAATAGCATACGGCCATGTACAGGATTTTGATTACTATACCGATTGGGACAGAGCAAAAGTTCTCTACAATGACAGTGAATATGTCATGATCGAATGGGGCGATAAATATCGCTTCTATCAAAACCCACTCCTTGCAAAAAAAACTCTTGAAACGATACACAAAAAACTTGTGAATCCCCCGATCATGGGTTTTCTTATGTATCGAAAAAATTTCTTCAAAAGAATTCTTGACGCTATGCCTTCTGGCACAAAACGCTGGCACGATATGGAAAAATCTCCCGTTAAAGCCTGGACATATAAACTCCTCATACCAAAAGCATTTCTTTATAGACATGTACATGGTTATTGGATCGAGGCGCATTTTAAATATGAAGATTCGAAAATACCATTTGTAAATTCTAAAGAAGAAATAGAGTCATGGTATGTTCCACCTCGATATGATTGGAAATCCAACACACCAACACCTCTTGAATACATGAACATGACTCTTGAGGCACATCCGTATTATCGCCGTTATCATCCAGACACTCTCGCATCAGTTCCAAACAAATATTACAAAACTCCTTTTGATAAGGACTGGAAAAAGCCAGAAGGTTTTTCTATAGCTCTAGAAAACTTCTATAAAGATTTTATTCTCGATACTTTAAGATGGGCGAAATTCTATCTTATTCGCATGAAGATTGCACTCAAGCGTTCTTTTGAGAAAAAGGCATAAGAACAAAAGTCTCGTTATAAATTTCTTCGAGTGGTTTTTTGTATCTGAAATAATTGATGACCTTTCCGTCTTTGTGCTCGAGAAAGACCGTAGCTTGAAGACCAAGTAGCGGCTCGAAAATATATTTGAAAACTTTTTGTCCTATCGTCTCTCTAAATTCTTCTTTTGGTAAAGCTTCATAGCCGCCATTGAAGGTAAAATCATACCATCTGTTTTCTATGAGACATATTTTTCTAGAATTTTTGTGGTATGAAAGGATACAATTTTCTTCGAAGATCATATTTGAAAAACTGACGATCGTCGTATCTTTTTTTATAGGGAGTTTTTTAATATAACGCGCCATGTGTATCGCAGCTATAATTTTTTGAGGTCTTGCAGAATAGCGGACACACGGTTTTTCAAATCGAATAACGGTATCAAAAATAGAAAGAATCTTTGTTGCATCGACAACGTGCCACCTTCGATTTTGAAAAAGCACGACATCTGTAATTCTCTCTGGATTTTCTTTTTTTAAATTTTCTGCGATAACCGCAGCTTTCACCACACTTCCCGGATCTCCCACTAAAAATGTCACTGCTTCATTCCCCTTTACAGAATCTTTTAT
>JARIGV010000008.1 GCA_029288615.1 Candidatus Tayloriibacteriota bacterium | reverse complement strand
GCCTTAAGGCCGCGGCGCTTTTTAAATTATTTTCTTGGCTATTTTCGCGCCTCGACAATTGTCTTCTCAACGTTTGGTGGAACCACTTCGTAGTGATCAAATTCCATAGTTGATGATGCTCGTCCTTCTGAAAGTGAGCGGAGAGATGTTACATATCCGAACATTTCTGCGAGAGGAACCATAGCGAGGATAACTTTGTTCTGTCCTCGGTCGCTCATTGAGACGATCTGTGCTCGTTTTGAGTTGAGGTTTCCTGTTACATCACCCATGAATTTCTCAGGTGTTACAACTTCAACCTTCATGATTGGTTCAAGGATAACAGGTCGTGCTCTTTTTGCAGCTTCCTGGAATGCCTGTGAAGCAGCGATCTTGTACGCAATTTCAGATGAGTCCACATCGTGGTAAGAACCGAATGTAAGTTCGCAAGAGATATCTACCATCTTGAAACCTGCAACGATACCTCGATCCATCGCTTCCTTCACACCCTTCTCAACAGCTGGAATAAATTCCTGTGGAATAACACCTCCTTTAATAGAATCGATGAATTCAAATCCTTCTTCTCGAGAAACGTTCTTTGGAATCTTTGCTCCTTCTTTGAGAGGCTGGAGAGGTTTGAGTGTAAGTTTTACGTGACCGTACTGACCCTTACCTCCAGACTGCTTGATGTATTTGTGTTCTGCCTCTGCTTCGTTCTGAATTGTTTCTTTGTATGCTACCTGTGGCTTTCCAACGTTAGCTTCAACAGAGAATTCTCGCTTCATTCGGTCGATCATAATTTCAAGGTGAAGTTCTCCCATACCTGAAATCAAAGTTTCTCCTGTCTCAGAGTTTGATGAAATTCTGAAAGTTGGATCTTCATCAGAAAGTTTTTTGAGAGCAATACCCATTTTTTCCTGGTCTGCTTTTGTTTTTGGTTCGATTCGAAGAGATACCACAGGTTCTGCGAATTTGATTGGATCAAGAATGATTGGCTTTGATTCGTCGCAGAATGTGTGAGATGTCTTTGCTTCTTTGAGACCTACAGCCGCTGCAATTTCTCCAGCGTACACTTTCTTCACTTCTTCTCGCTTGTTTGCTTGAAGTCGTACGATTCGTCCAAGTCGTTCTTTGTTTCCTGTTGTTCCGTTGTAAAGATATGATCCTGCTTCAACTGTTCCAGAGTACACTCGGAAGAAAGTAAGCTGACCTACGAATGGATCTGTCTGAAGTTTGAAAGCAAGAGCAGCAAAAGGTTCTGTATCAGATGCGTGTCGGAGGATTTCTTCGCCTGTGTTTGGATCGATTCCCTTTACTGGAGGCACATCGAGTGGAGATGGAAGATATTCAACCACTGCGTCGAGTACGAGCTGTACACCTTTGTTCTTAAGTGCAGAACCTGTAAACACTGGGAAAATTTTGTTTGCAATTGTCGCCTTTCGAAGAGTTTCTTTAAGAGCTTCGATTGAAATCTCTCGCCCTTCAAGATATGCATTCATAAGATCGTCATCATTTTCAACGATTCGTTCAACAAGTTCTGCTCGGTATTTCTTTGCATCTTCGAGATATTCAGCAGGAATTTCTCCTTCAACTACTTGGTTACCCATATCTCCTTCGAATCGGTACGCCTTCATCTTCATGAGATCGATAACACCTTCATGTTTATCTTCTTCACCGATTGGAATCTGCATTCGTACTGCGTTTTTGTTGAGTCGTTCAAGAATAGACTGGTAGCTTCTTTCAAATGAACCTCCTGTTCGGTCAAGTTTGTTGATGAAGCAGATTCGAGGCACGTTGTATTTGTCCGCCTGTCGCCATACTGTTTCAGACTGTGGTTCTACTCCAGCAACTCCGTCGAATACCACAACTCCTCCGTCGAGAACTTTAAGAGATCGTTCTACTTCCACTGTGAAGTCTACGTGTCCAGGTGTGTCGATAATATTGAAACGATGTTTCTTTGTGAGGTCTGCCCCCATGTATGTTGGGTTCCAGAAACATGTGATCGCCGCAGCTGTGATCGTGATACCGCGCTCTTTTTCCTGTTCCATCCAGTCAGTAGTCGCCTCACCTTCGTGTACTTCACCGATCTTATGGCTCTGACCTGTGTAATAGAGAATTCGCTCTGACGTTGTTGTTTTTCCTGCGTCGATGTGAGCGATGATTCCGAAATTTCTAACTTTTTCTAGTGGATAGTCGCGGTTCATTTTTTAATAATTGTTTTAATAATATTTTTTAATGTGATTACTTTAAGAAAGTTTTCGGCGAGATGAGATTCGAGTCGTCAGTGAGTAATGTGACCAAAGTGTATGAATAATACTCTGCGGGAACATACGGAGCTGACGACGAGGAAGATCGCTCGTCCAAAGCTTTCGACTACCAAGCGAAGTGAGCGAAGGCTTTGTTAGCCTCTGCCATCTTGTGTGTGTTCTCTCTCTTTTTCACAGCTTCACCTTCATTCTTTGAAGCAGAAATAATTTCATCAGCAAGCTTGATATGCATTGGCTGTCCTTTTTTTGCTCGTGCAGCTTCAATGATCCATTTCATTGAGAGGAAATTCTGTCGCTCTCGTCGTACTTCTCGTGGCACCTGATAGTTTGCTCCACCAACTCGTCGGCTTCGCACTTCCATAAGTGGAGCAGCATTTCGAAGAGCAGCTTCGAAAACTTCGAGCGGATTCTCAACATTCATCTTTTCTTTTACAACATCAAAAGCACCGTAAACGATCTTGTTTGCAGTGTTCTTCTTTCCACGTTCCATAACGTAGTTTATGAATTTCGCCACTTTGTCTGACTCGAACTTGATGTCAGGCTTAGGGATATTTCTATTATTTACTTTTCTTCGCATATCTTTGTGTAATTTATTCTCCCTTTCGATAGGGATACTCCACTATTAATTTTTAGAGATTATTTTGCTTTTGGTCGCTTTGTACCGTACATGCTTCTTACCTTTCGTCGCTTCTCAACACCAGCACAGTCGAGTACTCCGCGAACGATTGTGTAACGAACTCCAAGGTCCTTTACTCGTCCACCTCGTAGCATTACCACTGAGTGCTCCTGAAGATTGTGTCCTTCACCTGGGATGTATGCTGTTACTTCCATTCCGTTTGTAAGGCGAACTCGAGCGATCTTTCGGATAGCTGAGTTAGGCTTTTTAGGAGTCTTTGTTGTTACCTTTGTACATACACCTCGTTTGAATGGTGCATTGTAGAGAGTCGGGCGGTTTTTGAGAACATTAAAACCACGGCGAAGAGCTACGGCTTTTGCCTTTCGTGACTTATTCTTTCGGTTTTTTCGAAGCAATTGATTGATCGTTGCCATAATTTGTCGCACTACTTTAATATAAGTATCTAAAAGATGCAAGAGGTGTCTTCCTAAAATAAAATTGACAGCGTATGGCTGTCAGAATGTAGAGCTTCCCTTCCTAGTGGAAGGAGGAATGTGGGCGCCCGCCCGGCGTCATCTGGCGGAAACCTTTGCCAGCGTGGCCGAGGAAATGCCGGGGTTCATCGTCCTCAGGCATATGGGCGATGATCGGAACTGAGCCGCCTTTACGGCTGCGATTTTTACGATTGCAGTTCTTGGGCTGCCGCGGGTGGGAAGTATGGGGAGAAGGCATTTATTTGCTGGGTTTGTGTTTGCGACGAGGGTGCTTAAAAGGGTTTTTCCTTGCACCTTTCCGGAATTTCTTGATACGAAGGTTCGAATGACTACTCATAATTCCCGCTACTTCATTGTGAATTCAGCGCGGGCAAAAAGGTCAGGACTTAATAATCTTCCCTTTTGTCCGCGCTAAATAATTAAAAGAGCTTCAAAAGCTGTGCAGCTGAGCTCCAAAATTTATAACAGAGGTGTACTTAAAACACAAGAGGAATACCTGTGATTATCCCAAAAAGCCAAGGAATTATAGGCTCTAAATACTGCCACAATACAAAAACGAAAATTAAAACATAGAGGAGCGCATACTTCTGAAAACTCTCTCTGAAGGTCTGAAATCGATACGGAAGGATTGAAAGAAGAATGTGAGAACCGTCGAGAGGTGGAATCGGCACAAGGTTAAATACCGCCAAAGTGATATTTACCAAGGTAATAAGCGCTGTAATAGAAAGAAGCGGAGCAGACATAGAAGCTCCAAAAAAACGGATAAAAAGTCCAAAAACAAGGGCAATAACAAGGTTTGAGACAGGTCCAGCGAGCGCAACAATTGCTCCACCCCACTTTTTAGAGCTTAAATTATAGGGATTTATAGGCACAGGCTTTGCCCAACCAAAAACAACACCTCCTGGAAGAAGAGCTGTCACTATAGGCACAATGATAGAACCCATCGGATCGATGTGCTTTATTGGATTTAGCGTCAGTCTTCCTGCATATTTGGCAGTAGGGTCGCCCAAAAAATAAGCAACATAGCCATGAGAGAGCTCATGGAGAACGATCGAGAAGATCAAAATAAGGATTTGGAAGATGAAATTGACGTTCATTGATACGTATGATAGCATAACGAAACTTAAATTTTAACCGAAATCTATGGCTAAAGTCTGCCCAGTTACAAATAAAGGATCAAAAGTTGGAGGCGCGTATTCAAACCGAACTCGAGCTACGCAGTTTAACCCTTGCGGAAAAATCCGACGCCAGCCAAACCTTCAGAAGAAGAAAATCTTCATTCCTGAACTCAATAAATCAATCACTCTCACTCTTTCAACAAAGGCTATCAAGACTATCAACAAGAACGGCGCTCACGCTGTACTTAAGAAAGCTGGACTCATCTAAATAAAATCAAAACAGCCACGCGCCCAAAGGGCGCGTGGCTGTTTTGTTGACTTCCCTTTTAAAAGGAGTAGTTTGTTTCTAACATTCAGTTCCTTATTTATGTCACACATTGTTGTTATCGGCCGAAACGCCACAGGGTGTTTCAACAAAGATCGCGCGCTCATTGCGCAAAAAATCACACAACGCGAGGCACGCGAATTAGTCAGAGACGCTGAGGTCTCGATCGGTGCCTTCTCGCCCCTCCCCTTCAAGGAAGCGAAGGATCCTATCGAGGCCGCCTTGAAGAAACGCCGGATCCGAACTCAGCAAAAGGCAAACACCAATGCCAAATGCGACTTCACGTCGGAGTTCGTTGCAATCGACGTCCTCATCGATCCGCGCAATCGCGGCCATATCCTGGGTTTTGAAAAATACACACTCAAGGAGCAACCTCAACACATACTCGGTGGGTGGAAGCCACCACTGACCTGGACCGAGCTCAAGCGAAGAGCAAACGCCAACTAGCACCACATCGTGGTGCAATTTTATTTTCTGTAAAATTTATTTCCATCTGACTCAAATGTAATCGTTCCCATCGTATCAGTGCGAAGTATCGGCACACCCAAAGAATTTAAAGTATCTAAAGTTTCTTTATGCGGATGACCATAATGATTATCAACTCCACAAGAAATTACTGCATATTCAGGCGATGCGGCTTCGACATATTCTTTTGCAGTTGATGTGCGTGAGCCATGATGTCCAGTTTTCAAAATATCGACATCTAAATCTTTTGGATCAAGTGAAAGCAAATGATATTCATCCTCTTTCGGCGCGTCTCCTTCTAAAAGTACTGATGTATTTTTATATATAAGTTTGGCGATGATCGATCCATTGTTTGTCGTGTCTTTCGTCACATCTCTGTCGGGAAAAAGTATTTTTACATCCACTCCATCTTTCTCATCAAGAACAATATCCATTCCTCTTCTCGCAATAATTCTTTTTACATCATGATCGAGAACACTTTTTTCGAGTGCATTAAACGTCGAGCTTGGTGAAATTGTTCCCGGCTCAATGTCATAGGAAACTTTATACTTCGTCAAAACATCAAGAAAACCTGCAATATGATCGCTGTCCGGATTTGAGACCATGATTGCATCAATTGAATGGTCGTAAAAAGGAATAAATTTTCCAAGTTCCGAAATTACTTTGCTGTCGGGACCACTATCAAGAAGCATCTTCGCACCATTTGGCGCAATGATGAGTATTGCATCACCTTGGCCGATATTGAGAAATGAAACGATAAGTTTCCCGCGACCCTTTTCAAAATATAAAAGAGAAACGAGAGCTATCGTCATAAGAAAAAGTGCAAGTAAAAAATATCGGGAGAAATTTCTAAGGTTCGACATACACTAAGTATGAATGAAATTTCAGAATAAAAAAATTCTTCCGGTGAAGGAAGATAGATGTATTACCGCGCACGCCGCATTCTCCGGATGATAATTCCGACAAGAAGCGCTGGACCGCAGATTGCATTAAACATTCCAAAAACAAGAATGTATATGACGATTCCAAATTGCCAGCCACCGAAAAGACAGGTAATCGCTCCGATACCCGTAGCGATGGCATTCATGGGAATCGAGAAATCCCGCGCATACGCATAGAAGTCGCGGAGATACTTTTCTTCGGGCATGCTCCAGATGAAAAGAGCCGCCGCCGAAAAAAGGTATACACAAAGTATGCTTTCCAAGCTATAGAGCAGATCAAAATGCGCGGAAATGATCATGGACAGAAGTGTGGGGAAAACTGCGTAAACGCAGGAATTGTGAATTCTTTCTTTCATAGAACAATGAGTTAAAAACACAATACCTTTCCCTTCATTTTTTCACAAGTGATATAATCACAACATTAAAAGCTAGATAAAATATATGGCCTACCAAGAAAGAAAATTCAATATTCCCGCGATCGAGGGCATCTCGGAGAAAACTATCACCGAGCATCTCAAACTTTATGCAGGATATGTAAAACATACAAATCTTATTCTCGATAAAATCAAAGAATATTCCGCAGATCCAGAGAAGAATGGATATGCAATGAATGAAATGCAGCGACGCTTTGCATTTGAATTCGACGGCATGCGAAACCACGAATACTATTTCGAGCAGCTTGAAGGCGGCCCTGTTAAAGGTGACATGTCAAAAGCTGTTTACAAACAGATCGAAAAAGATTTCGGTTCAACAGACAACTGGTACAAAGATTTCACACGAATTGCCCTCACTCGAGGTATTGGCTGGGCTGTGTGCCTTTGGGACAGAAATGAAAAAAGAATTCTCAATGCATGGATCGACGAGCAGCATCTAGGACACTTAAACGGACTCGATTTCATCTTCGGTATCGATATGTGGGAGCACTCATATCTATTCGATTATGTTCCTGCGGATAAGAAAAAATATTTCGACGCGTATATGAATGCTGTAAATCAAAGCGTGCACGAGAGACGATTCGACGAAGCGGTAGCAAGAAGCTAAAAACAAAAAACCGCGCCAGCAAAGCTGGCGCGGCTTTTTCATATATAAAAAATTCCGCAGAGATGTCTGCGGGACTAAACTATTCTTCGCGAACTTTGCCTGGTTGACGATGAAACCGACTGATATGGGAAACACTTCCCTTTGGCGCCAACCGTCGGACAAGCTTCTCCAATTTTCCAGGAGTACCGCGATACGTCTTCCTGTTGATCTTAACACTTCCGACTTCTCCGCTTTCGTGTGCACGTTGAGCCGAACGATATTTCGCGATCGGAGCCCACGAGACAGCAAAACGTCCTATCGACTCAAAGACCACAGTCTGACCACGTCGCACCTTGTAGAGTTTTTTCGGTCGAGAACCAGCGAGCGCAGTGCTGCCGTTAGTGCCAATGAAAACAGAGGCACAATCCTTTCCGGACAAGAAGCGAATGTGAGATGTGACCTCCCTTATCTCAAAAGTCTTCTTATCACTACCGATGCAGTCAACTTCCCCAAACTTAAGCTTAGATGACGAGGACATATACATGAGGTATCGATCACGAAACCATGTCGCCTTTCAATGATCTTGTTACATTTCCTTTATATCACTCTTTCGATACCAAATCAAAGCCATAAAAAAGAGAAAATAAAATAATATTGGAATCCAGATCGATATATGAGACATAGAAATTGACGAGAATGGGATCGAAATAAAAATTTTTACAATGAGAAGCATTAGGGAAATAAGGAGATGGGCAAACAGTGCAAATGGAAAAGCGAGATACGAAATAAAACCCAGTATCCCAACAAAAAATGAGAAGAACATGATCGGAGGCACAAGAGGAAGCACCAAAATATTTACAGGGAGCGCGACAAAAGAAATAATTCCCATCTGATACACAAGGTACGGCAAAAGAAATATCTGAGTGCCCAAGGTTTCTGAAATAATTTCTCGAAGTTTAAATTTCTCTGTTACAAAAATAAATTTATTTTTAAGAATTGGAGCTACGGTAATAACCGCAAAAGTCGAGAGGAATGAAAGACCAAATGATGGGTCAAAGACAAGGATAAAAGGATTAAGAAGGGCCATCAGAAAGGCTGAGAAAGTGAGTGCACGAAGCACAGACACATTTCGCGAAGAATTTTTTGAGAGTAAAAGTGTCAAAGCCATAATCGCCGAGCGCACCACAGGCGCAGATCCACCAGACACAATCACAAAGAGAAAGACACCAAGTCCGACAATAATGATTTTTATTTTCTTTCCTGTGAAAGAAAAAACAGAGAGAAGTACAGCAATGATAATTGAAATATTGTATCCAGACAAAACAACGATATGAATAATGCCGGATTTTATGAAATCGTTCTGTAAATCTTTTGTTAGGGTTCCCTTTCCCGCTATGACCATTCCTGATGCGAGCGCAGCATCTGGCTCGCCAAGATTTCCTGAAATATTTTCATTAAACCAATTCTTCATGTGTAAAAGAATTGAAATGAGTGGGTTGCCTTTATCGTGTGACACTATTTCTACCTCGGGTCTCTTCATCTCAAAAAGAACCCCATCTTTTTTAAGATATGAAACATAATCAAATGTTGCACCATCCTCGTTTTTAATATTTTTTTCTCTCTCAAGTGAGCCTGAAACAATAATCTGATCTCCATATAAGAGCTCATTATAAAAAGAACTTTGTGCCAGGATGTATTCTCCTGATATAGGATCGGCTTCACCGTCAAAAGAAATTCCTTTTACCTTAAGGCGGTATGAGAGAAAGCTTCCCTTTCGTGCTGGTTCATCAATCACGGTGCCGATCGCAGAAACACTCTTTCCTTCATAGTGTGAAAGCTTACTGTTATCTAACGCATTATCTTGGGCTGCAAAACGAAATATGCCTAGAAAAAATAAAATAATCGCTGCAAGGAAAACAATGTAAAAAGAAATATTTTCTTGTTCACGAATTTTCGCGCGAATCGAAAGATACAAGAAAGGAGCAGTACACAAAATAAAACTGAAAATAAAAAATGGCATCGAGAATGCCACATACGACGAAAACAAAATTCCGCACAAAAAAGCTCCTGATAAAATAAAAAAGATCTTTTGTCTCATTAATTTTTTAAGAACTACCGACGAAACTCTTCGATGATCTTTGCTTCATCGTCTGCTGAAACGCTCTTTCGAAACTTCGCTCCTCCCTTTCCTTTAACTCTCGCCTCACATTCTCTCCACGTCTGATGCGTTTCAATTTTTCCATCCACCATACTCACATATGAATAGGCTTTAGCACTGCTTTTCGCACGTGTTGGCGCACTTCCTGATTTAAACTCAAGTAAATTAATACTATAGTGGGCTGCTGCTCCATTATAAAGAGAGACATTCTCTCCATCTGCAAACCCCGTAGCAATTTCATCGCATCTTTCGTTACCTGGAATCCCTGCATGTCCTTCGATGTGTTTCCACTCAATTTCAAAATGCGGAATGAGTGAAAGTACTTCTTGCCATAGGTCTTGGTTTAAAACATCGTTTCCTGTTTTTGTTTTCCAGCCATTTGTTGCCCAACCCGACATCCATTTTGAAACACCGTTTAAAAGATAGGACGAGTCTGTACATACTAAAATTTTTCTTGATTCAATCTTTTTGTCCTCAAGAAATTTCAAAGCCTCGATGAACGCTTTCATTTCCATTCTGTTGTTTGTGGTCATTTTGTCAGCTCCACCAAGTTCAAAGATTTTTTTCTCGCCATCCATATCGTAAATACCGATTGCTGCATATCCGCCGGGACCCGGATTCCCTCGTGCTGCGCCGTCTGTAAAAATTATCGCGTTTTCCATATCTAAATTATATCAACAATTCTCACTCTCACAGGAAACTTTCCAAATGCAGCACGCTCGATGTGACCAATGAGTGAAACATTTTTCTGTGGTTCTGCTTTTTTGAGAAGGTCTTCTGTAACAAAAAATTGGATTGCCTCCACAAGACCACCATTTTCTTTTTCTATGATGAGCTTCAGATGATTTTTCTCTTTTCCAAAAAAACTGATTTCAGAAATTCTTCCTCCGCTGATTTCAAAAAGGGGCTTTGGATTACCCACTCCGTATGGTGCGAGCTTTTCTATGTCAGAAAGTGTTCGAAGATTTACATCTGAAAAAAATATTTTTCTATCGATCCACGAAGGTTCCACAGCAGCTGTCATATCGAGTTTTTCATACGCACATTCAAGTTCTTCTTCAAGAAGATGTACTGATTCGTATGAAACAGAAAATCCTCCGGCGAGTGTGTGTCCTCCAAATTCTGTAAACACACCTGATGTCACTCCTGACATGAGAGCAGCGAGGTTTACCTCTCCCACACCACGACAGCTCCCCTTCAAAGCTTCCTGTGCTCCTTCTTTCCCCCAGAGAAATACTGGTTTGCCATGAGTTTCTGCGATGGAGCCCGCAACAAGACCAAGAAGTGATGGCTTCCATGTAGGCGAACCTGCAACGATAACCTTATTTGAAAAATACGGTGAATATTTTGCTTCAATTACTTTGTGTACTTCCTTTGCAATAAAAGCTGTCGCTCCTTTTCTTTCATTGTTTATTTTTTCCAAATGATCAACAAGAATATTTGCTTCGTTTTCGTCTTCTGACACAAGAAGTCGAAATGCATCCATCGATACACCCATACGAGACGCAGCATTAATACGCGGTGCAATCATAAAACCAATATCATCTTCAGTGAGCTTCTTTTGATCAATCTTTAGTTTCCTGAGAAGTTTTGTAAGACCGAGTCGACGTGATTTACGAAGCACCAAAAGTCCGTAATATGCAAAAATTCTATTCTCTCCTGTAAGTGGCACCATATCTGAAAGTGTTGCGATACCGACCATATCAAGAAGCCACTTCTCTTCTCCTGGTTTCATTCCAAAATTATTTTTCGCGAGTATTGCCTGCGCAAGTTTGAATGCCACCGCTGCACCACAGAGCATTGGCTCAGCATAGTCTGGGGAAATTTTAGGATTCACGATTGCAAAAGCCGGAGGAAGAATTTCTTTAGGAAGATGGTGATCTGTGATGATGAGATCAAGTCCTAGTTCTTTCGCGAGCGCTGCTTCCTCTATGTCAGCGATGCCGCAATCAATTGTAATAACAAGGTGCACACCATCTTTTGCAAAACTTTCGAGTGCTTCTTTGCTTAAACCAAAACCTTCTTCTCCTCTATGCGGAATGTAGTTTGAAAAATTTTTATGCCCTGCCTTTTTGAAAAGATCATGCAAAACTACAGCACCAGGTATACCATCGGCGTCGTAGTCTGAAAAAATAACCGTCTTTTCGTTATCTTTGATCGCTTTAAGAATTCTCTCCACCGATTTTTCCATATCGGAAAGCTTAAAAGGATCATGAATTCCCTTTTCATACTGAGGTAGTAAAAAATTTGAAGCATCACCATGCTCTTTGAGACCTCGATGAAAAAGAAGATGGGCAGAAAGATCTGAAAAAGCTTTGAGTTTCTCTCGTGTTTCGTTTGTAAGCTCTTCCCTAAGAGAATAATTCTTCGACATGGAAAGATTATATCACCGCTTTCCGGGAGAAGAGCCGCGGTATATAATCAGACCATGGAAAACTGCATTTTTTGTAAAATCATCAAAGGAGAATTGCCTTCACACAAGGTTTATGAGGATGAAAATACGTTGGCATTCCTCGATATTAGGCCGAATAACCCTGGGCATACACTCGTTGTACCAAAGGATCATTTTGAAAATATCTATACAACACCAGACGAAACTCTCGCTCGCACGATCCTCTCAGCAAAGAAAGTCGCAGTTGCAATAAAGAATTCTCTCGATGCTGATGGCATCAATATCGGAATGAATAATGAAGAAGCTGCTGGGCAAGTGATATTTCACACACACATTCACATCATTCCCCGCTATAAAACAGACGGCTTTAAACACTGGCCCCAGAAGGAATACAAAGAGGGCGAAGCAGAGACTATCGCGGAGAAAATAAAAAACGAATTAGGAGAATAATCTCTTAAACCATGAAACGGCCTTCGGTGCCGTTTTTTTACGGATTGCATCAATACCTGGCAATGTTTCATTCGCAAGGAAGTCGAGCATAGCTCCTCCTCCTGTTGATACAAAAGTAAATTTTGAAAAAAATTCTGTTTTTTCGAGTGCGGCAACAGTATCTCCTCCTCCAACAATCGTCATACCACGGCACTGTGACACAAGACGTGCGAGCTCGATTGTTCCTGCTGTCTCTCCTGCCTCAAGATTTCCCATTGGACCATTCCAAACAACAAATGACGCATCACGAATAGGAAGAGCCAGATTCTTCATAGTCTTTTCACCCATATCCCAAATACGTTCACCAATAGAAATCTCAGTTGGTTTTTTCATAAAACGGAAACCTTTATGCTGTGTGCGTACATCAATCGGAAGAACAACTTTCGGATTTTTCATCATATCGTCCAATTTAAAATTTTCTTCAGACACAGTCGAATCCCCAAGGAAATATCCTTTTGCTTTGAAAAAATCATTTGCAATCGCTCCGCCAATAAACATCGTGTCGCATAGTGGTAGGAATTTATTAAGAAGTGGAATCTTCGTCTCGAATTTTGCTCCGCCCATAAGAAATACAAAAGGGTGAGATGGTGAAAACGCTTTCGAAAGATTCTCAACTTCTGAAGCAAAAAGTGGTCCTATAAAAGAAGGAAGAAGTCCTGGCACACCAACAATCGATGCGTGCTTTCGGTGAGATGCAGAGAAAGCGTCGTTGACATATATTTCCGCAAACGATGTAAGATGCTTTACAAATTCTGGATCATTTTCTTTCTCCCCTTTCCAATTACGGATATTTTCAAATAAGACAAAATTGCCAGCAGATACATTATCTGTTTCGCTTCTTGCTTCATTGGAATATATATCCCGAATGAATTTCATACGAGGAAATTTTGATATGAGAATTTTTGCTGCAGGCTCAAGTGTCTTTCCTTCCTTTTCATCGAGATGTGAAATAATAATCGTCTTTGCACCTGCTTCCTCAAGGAATTTAAGAGTAGGAATGATTTTTCGAATGCGAAAATCATCTGTGACAACTCCATCTTTTATCGGCACATTAAGATCAAGGCGAAGGAGAACTTTTTTATCTTTGAGATTCTTTACAGAAGTGATTGTCGGAAGTTTGATCATTGCTTCACTATTATACAGCCTTAAAAATCTTTTCGAGTTTTGCCGCAGAAAGGCTTGCCTTACCTATGAGAGCCCCGTCCACACCCGCAGCCTTAAATATCTCCGGTGCATCAAACGGGTCTACAGAGCCACCATAAAGAATTTTTGTTTTTGCTGACGCTTTACCATATTTATCTGCCAAAACTTTTTTAAGATAGATGATTGTCTCTGCGATATCGTTTGGAGCCATTGCTCCCTTTCCTTGTGTGCTAATAGCCCACACCGGCTCATATGCAATCACAACTTTCGCAATATCCTTTTTTGCTACATGCTGAAGCGAAGTGAGTAGTTCATCATGAAGAACATGGAAAAATGCACCTTCAGTATCTCGCTCCTTCTCTCCAACGCAGACAATGGGCATAATTTTTTTTGTAAGTGCAGCTGCGACTTTTTTTGCCACAAGATCACTTGTCTCTCCCATTCTTCTTCGCTCGCTGTGACCGACGATGACATACGATGCTTTTGCTGACGCAAGTTGTGAAGCAGATACCTCCCCAGTAAATGCTCCTTCCTTTTCAAAAAAAAGATCCTGCGCACCGAGAAACACCTTTCCGCCAACCTTATCTGTCAAAGCTCCGATGAATGGGAATGGTGGGCATACAACTATTTCAATTCCTTTATGTCCCAATGTCTTTCCAAGATTTTTTATTGCTCCAAAAAGATTTACGGCTTCTTTGAGAGTTCCTGGATTCATTTTCCAATTTGCGATGATAAGTTTTTTTGTCGGTGTTTTTTTCATCTGTATTTTCCTAGAAACGAGTTGAATAAATTTAAATAAAATAATTCTCTGTGAGTGTATTATCTCACAGAGAACAATTCTCTTCTATGAAAAATGTGTGTCTTACTGAGCAACCTCCTGCCAGCTTGATACTTTCCAGGAGCCCGATGGTCCGCTCGTGAAATTGAGACTTGAGAGACCGGTTTCGTATGTTACTGTTGAATTACCTGTAATACTAAGAGCGTTGGCCGTAATTTCCTTTGCAGAAGCACCACCTGAAATATTTACTGTTCCGTAAGGTGCTACTAGAACAACCGATCCAGAGCCACCGCTTAAGCTCACAGCATCACTTGCCGCACTTGTTGTCACTGCCATGATGTAGCTTCCTGTTGTGCCTGAGCCTGTAAAATATCCTCCACCGCTATTGCTTACTTTACCATCGGTAATAACAAGACCGTCTGTTGTTCCCAATGAAGAATCGAGACCCATAGAACCACTACCAGAAACTGTAATATCTCCTCCCGTCCAGAGCATTCCTTTGAGATTAAATTTGCCACCACCAGACACTGTAAGCTTCCCCCCTATTTTTGTTGTGCCGAGCGTTGTTACACCTGATCCTTGTGTGAAATTACCATCCACTTTCATTGTGTTTGCACTAAATGTACAACCACTAGCAGCAGATACATCTCCTGTCACATATATATCTCCAAAAGTTGCGGGAGTACCTGTATTGCAGCTTAATGTGAGACTTCCATTTACTTTTTTAAGTGATGTCGTTGTAGTTCCGGCATAGTTGATCGTCAGATTTCCTGTGTATGTCCATCCACCAGAGATAGAATTAGTTGATGATGCAATTGTACTTTTCCAATCAGTAATATTTCCGGAAGACACCGGGAATGTAAGCTGCACAGGGTCATCCTGAGAGTTGTCGCAGACTTTTGTATTACCGCTAGAATCCATGAGATATGTACTTGCCTGGCAATATCCAGTGCCACCAACTTTCGCATAATTGACCTGATGCGCATATGCACTGCCACCAATCGTGATCGGATTATATTGACTTCCTGAAGTCGAATAGATTGTACCGTTGTGTCCACCGACATATATATCGAAATAAAGATCGGCAGTTGAAGGTGTTTCATTATTCCATGTACCGCCATATACACCGATTTTTGATGTGCCGTTGGCATATGTGCCATTTGTCGCAGCAACTGTGTAATTGTTTGAAGAAGATGAAGAAGACGGATCGATGACAATCCAATATGTTGTATTAAGCGATGGTGTCACATTTGGAGAAATAGCCACTTCCACGTATCCATAACTTGTTGTTACAAGACTTGCCGAGAGAGTGCCGGAACCGAGGCTCGTTGTACCCGGCTTTCCTGAAGAATCTGAAACAATGCGGACCGTTGCATCAGCAGGTGTTCCAGTTTTTTTGATATATAAATCAACGTTTGTAATTTTTGTCGTTGTCGACATTTTGAAAGCCTGAGCAATATCTTGTGTCGAAGCAGTATCACCAAACTTCAAATTGTAATCAGGAGTTGTTGTTGAATTTGTTTGATTTGCTGTCGGATCAGATGTATTTGCAACTGTCACCGATCCAGTCACTGTCGTACAGTTTGTTCCAGCAAAATCACCATTTGAATAGATGCTTCCGTTGATTGTTCCACAGTCCATGCTCACTCCTCCTGTTCCAATCTGGAGACCGTAGCTAAATGATGTACCTACTCCTTGTGAGAAGACCCCTTGTGAAGATCGCTGTTCAAAACCAGACGAGCCAGTCGTGAGAATTTGTTTTTGTGTTCCGACTGTTGTGATTTGAGCGCTTGCTGAAACATTATTGCTAAAAGAAAGCACGATTGAGGCAGGCAAAGTTTTTCCAAGATTGAGTCGATAAAGAGCGTCGTCATTCACAGCATCCGCAGCAGCGTAGCTTTGTTTTGATCTGATGGAATCGCGCGCTGCATTGATTTGATTTGATGTTGGAATCGAAATCGCCGAAAGAACAGCAAGAGAAATCACGATAAAAAAGAGCACTGTTCCAATGACCACCTGCCCTTTTTTGTAAGAAACTTTGTCCATTGTATTAATATGATCCACGGAGTACTACGCTATCGTAAAAACTTTCTGAGAATGAAGGCGTGGTGCTCGCACTTAAAGTTAATTCAATTTTAACTGCTTCAGAATTTCCCGTATCGATATATCTGAAAGTAAGTGCTGGTACTTTTATTGTGGAAGGAGTGAGTGCGCCAATTGTCGAACCGTTCTGATCGATGTAAACACGATTATTCGACACATAAAACTTCGTTGTTGTTGCACCAGAGACCAAAGACAATATTCCGGATGCCACGTTAAATGACGAACCGCTTGTATTTACTGATGTAGAATTTCTTGTTTCGCGAACAATACGATCCATTGTATCGATTGCGCCATTTTCTACCATGCGCACCGCTTTTGTCTTTTGATATGCCGTAAAAAGAAGTTTTGTGCCAGAGGCAATCGACGCGAGAAGGAATGCCACAAGTGCAACATATACTACTGTTTCAATAAGTGAGTATCCCCTTTTTTTAGTGAATGAGCGATTCATATTAATTGCTGAAAGTATTGAAAATATATGTTTCAATCGATTGACTTATTGTCGCGGATCCATTCTTCCATGACACAGTCACTGTCGCTTTTCGTGTGCCTGTATCTGTCGTGCCGCCTGAAGTAACGATATTGTAATTACTATCACGTCCCACACTCGAAAGAACAACCGTACGATCAAATTGTTTATCGATGAAAGAGTTTGTTGTCGTTGCAACAAACTGTGAGCCGCTCCATGCAAGGCGATATGTCGAACCAGTAGTAAGAGAAGCAATGTTTGTCGTCCATCCCGAGTCACGCATCATACGGAGCGCTTCGATCCCCTCTTCTGCGAGATACCCCGCTTTTACAAGGGCAGTATTTTGTTCAGCATATTTTACAACACCAGAAAATGCGGCAAAAACCGTGACAGCTGTTGCAGCAATAATCGCGCCAGCAATGAGTATCTCGCCGAGAGTCAGACCGCGATTATACGACTGTCGAAAAAGCTTTTTCATTGTCTCTATTGTACTTCAGCAAGTCCTGTACCCGAAATGAGAATCTGTTTGGTGGAGGTTCCATTCACTTGCTTGAAAGTGATTGTTCCTGTTGCTGTTGGCATTCCTGTAAGTCTCTGGAAATAGAAGGTCGTTGTTGAATTTGAAAGAGAGACACTTGAGATAGTTGTGCGACCACTTAAAGTAAACACAGTATTTGAAGCGGTCGCCGATGCATAGGAAGTTCCTGGGAAAATTGTAACAGTGCTTGATGCGAATTTAATGCCATATGTTGTTGCATTAGCAGAATTTATTGTAAGCATTCGCGCCTTTTCAATATACGAAAGAGCAGTTGTTGTATCTTTATCGAGAGATTGTTTGCCTGCAAGATCAAAGAAAACAGTACCTCCAAGCGCAGTGATGATACCAGCTATAGCGATTGCTATAATAATTTCATAAAGCGAGAAACCTTTTTTACTATTTTCGCTATTTTTCCTTTTCATTAAGAAATTGTATTAAGCACAGAATACATTGGTGTGATCATTGAGATTGCAAAAAATCCTACAGCTGCACCAATGATCACCATAAGGAATGGCTCAACGATCGTCGACATATCTTTTGTCTTCTGATCGACATCTTCTTCGTAGAAAGTCGCTACCTCACTAAGCATCTGTGAAAGATTTCCTGTTTCTTCTCCTACAGACATCATGTCTGTAATAAAAGGTGGATAAAGCTTTGGATATTTTTCAAACACAGTCGACATCGCCTCTCCTTTTTGAATGACCGCCTGTGCTTCTGTCATGATCACTTTATAGTATGAATTTTGAATTACTTCTCCAGTAATTTCTGTCGCACGCACAACTGGCACACCGGACGAAAGAAGTGACGAAAGAGTTCGCGCTGTGCGTGCAGTGTTCGTTTCCTGCACAATACCGCCAATGACAGGCACATGAAGAGCGACAAAGTCAGAAATTCTCATACCGATTTTTGAACGGAGAAATACTGCTCCTGCAATAATAAGTGCAACAATGAGAACAAAAGCCGTAAGGTAATGATTCTGAAGAAAAGCACTGAGACCAATAATAACTTGCGTCGTGAAAGGAAGTGGCACATTAAGCTGAGAGAAAGTCGCCGTAAGAGATGGCACCACGAAAATAAGCATGAGAATCGCAATTCCAACCATTACCGAAAGAATAATCGCTGGATAAATAAGAGCTCCTTTTACTTTGCGTGTCAGTTGATATGTCTTTTCTGTCTGATCAGCAACAATAATGAGAGATCCTGCGAGATTTCCTCCCTCTTCTCCTGCTTTTACCATCGACTGGAAAAGAGCATTGAATGTATCTGGAAAATGAGACATCGCCTCACTGAGACTTTTTCCTGATGCAACATAAGAACCAAGCTCCCCTACCAAATGTTTGAGTTTCTGTTTCTTTGCTTGTTTTTCCATTACTCCAAGAGAACGAGAAAGTGAGAGTCCTGCTTTAAGCATCGAACCTAAGTTTCGAGCAAAAATAATACGATCGTGTGTACCAATTCCTTTTGAAAGAAATGGAATTTCAATATCTTTTTTCTCTTTCACATCTTCAATGTGAAGCGGTGTAAAGTTATTTTTTTTGAGTTCTTTGAAAAGTGCAAAACGATCAGGCGCTTCAAACACCTGTTCTTTTGCTTCTCCTTCGGAAGTTTTGAAATTTACTTTAAATTTCATTAAATAAATTATACCTTACTCAGCAATCACACGGAGCACTTCTTCGATCGTTGTGATTCCCTGCACAGCCTTCACAATTCCATCTTCGATCATTGTAAGCATTCCTTCTTTTCGAGCCTGCGCTTCTACATCATCTGATGTAGCACCTTTCATGATAAGTTCGCGAATTGTCGGTGTTACTTTAAGTACTTCATGGATTCCGATTCGACTGTGATATCCATCAGGAAACTCTTTTGTAGGATTCGGCTTCCAAAAAGGAACTTTGGTCCAGTCGTCATTTGATCCTACGATTTTTTCTTCTTTCAAAACTTCAAGAATGCGGGCCATATCTACTTTCTTTGAAATATCTGTGTATTCATCTTTTGTGAGAAAGAATTTTTCTTTTGGCTTTTCAAGTTTTCGAATGAGTCGCTGTCCAATGACCACATTAAGAGTCGATACAAGAAGGAACGGCTCCACTTTCATATCAAGAAGTCGAGGGATCGCACCTGCTGCAGAGTTTGTGTGAAGCGTTGAAAGCACCAAATGCCCTGTAAGTGCCGCATTGATCGCAAGAGACGCTGTTTCATTATCGCGAATCTCCCCCACCATGATAATATCCGGATCTTGTCGCACAAGTGAGCGAAGCCCTGATGCAAAAGTAAAACCAATTTCAGGCTTTACTTGAGTCTGATTCACACGTTTCATCTGATACTCGATCGGATCTTCAATCGTCGAAATGTTTACGTCTGGAGTATTCACAATATCAAGTACTGTATAGAGTGTTGTTGTTTTTCCAGACCCTGTCGGTCCAGTGGTAAGAATCATTCCTGTCGTAAGCTTTGTTGCATCATGAAGTTCTTCAAGTCCTTTTCCGTGAAAACCAAGTGATTCGAGTGTAAATCCTGAAACAGATTCACGGAGAAGTCGCATTACTGTCTTTTCTCCAAAATATGTCGGAAGCATCGAGACACGAAATGCCACACGTTCGCCATCAATATCAATTTTAAATCGTCCGTCTTGTGGAAGTCTTTTTTCATCGAGTTTGAGGCTCGCGAGTACTTTGATACGAGCGGTGATACCTGCCGCTGCAGCTTTCGGCAAAATCATCGCATCATGAAGAAGTCCGTCGATACGATAGCGCACAACGAGCTCTGTCTCATATGGCTCAATATGAATATCAGACGCACCTTGAATAATGGCGTGCTTTAAAAGTGTGTCGACAATACGTACTACAGGAAGATCTTCCGCCATTTTCTTAAGATCACTCTCTGACTCTTCCCCAGTTGATGTCTCTGCCGCCTTCATCGCAATATTTCCAGATTCCTTTGCAATGATATCGCCGAAATCTGCCTTAAGGCTTTTTTGATATTGAATGAGCGCAGCCTTCATCGAATCAAGAGATGTAAGACACGGACGAATCTTAAGCCCTGTCTTTTTCTTAATGAATTCGATCGCTGTCATGTCATCGATATCGAGCATCGCTACTTCAAGATCTTTTTCATTCTTTTTAAAAGCGACAATGTTGTGACTTCGCGCAATTGGCTCTGGAATGAGCGCAAGCGTGTCCATTTCAAGTTTCTGTCCACGAAGATCAACAAAAGGAATACCGATCACATAGGCCTGCATGCGACGAAGATCATCATCCGTTACTTTTCCAAGGCGTACGAGTGTTGCACCGACATCTTCATTTTTTGTTTTTGCCTCTTCTTCTGCAGAATCAAAATCAGTACGCGAAACAAGTCCGGCATCGAGAACAAATTGCTTGAGTTGTTTTGGATCAATAAACATGAAAAAAGAAAATACTTACTATAAGTATATCAAATTTTTACAATACAAAATCAAAAAACTCCCACTATGAGGAGTTTTTTGATTTGTAAATTTATATTACTCGAATACTTCGATTTTATAATTTCTGACAGTAAAGAAGAGCGACGTTTTTAGGACGAGTTTCGCTTCCTCCAGCTGATTGTGTATTTGCCGGCACCGATGTATAAGCCGCTGTTTGCTCTCCTGCATCTCCATGTCGAATTCCTTGTGTTACGTTTTCAAAAGAATAGGTATGAGAGTGTGATTTAAACTGATCTGCCTGATAACTTCCTAAAATTCGTGGATTAGTATCTGTGTCGAGACCTCTTCCATTATCAAGACCTCGTACAAAAACACCTCGAAGATCTACCGTACCTCCAGTTCCATTTGCTGGTGACCAGCCTGAGGGACAAGTTGAAAGATTGAAAGCTGCTACTTCACCGGATGGCGCTCCACTGCTTCCCGAACAATTGTTTCCATCCTGATCACAATACGCTGTTGCACCAATTTTTCCATTGATTGCAAGCGAGAGAGTTTGAAAAGCTGTTCCTTTTGAGGAGAGGTCTACCGAGGAATCATAGTTTATATACGCAGGAAGAAATGATCGCATTCCACCAACTTTAAGTGGACCAGATTTTGTTTGTGTTGAAGCACCCACATTGATCGGAGATGGAACATCACCATTTGGTGGAGTGAGCGTAGGACCTGTCCATGCAAATGCATATGAGACTGAAAGGCCGACAACAAGAGCGAGTACCAAAAGCTTTATGTTATGAGAAAAAGTTTTCATACAATGTATTATTTCCAATATAAAAGTGAGACGGTGTAATTACTACCATTGTTTCCACCTCCATTAGCAACGATATGCCATGTTCCATCGCTGTTAGCTATAGCTTCAATATTACTTACTGTAAAACCAGTATTTGATGAATTAAAACCTCTCTCCACTGCCACAACATTTGGATAATCTGTCACATTAATATTTGTAGGCGTATCCGAATTTCCTTCTTTAATGTGAGTTGTAAAATTTTTAACAAGTATTGTTCCTCCTCCACTCGGAGCGCCACTACAATTATTCCCATCCTGATCACAATACGCACTTGCACCAACCTTGCCGTTTACAGCAAGAGCAAGAGCCTGAAATGACGCAGGTTTAGAAGTAAGATCTGTATTAGTATCGTAGTTTATATATGAAG
>JARIGV010000030.1 GCA_029288615.1 Candidatus Tayloriibacteriota bacterium | reverse complement strand
AATTTTATTTTTATTTCATTTTTTACATATATTCACAAGGTACCATGAGGACTGTTTCGTTCTTTAGCACAACAAACATAAAGCTTGAGACGATCTTGAGCAAACAACCTATGAATACTGCAAGTCCGACACGATCTGTATCTCTCAATGCCGTGATGAATTACACCCATCCCGGTTTAGTTGAAAGACTCCAGGATAAACTTAACCTTCCACACGAAGACGCCCAGTTACTCTTCGATGACACGAAGCGCTTCCTCTACCTTTGTGCCATTTCCGACAGCCCCATTGCGCCGCCGGAAATGGTCGATGAAGGGTGGCACAACTTTATCCTTTACACTGCAGATTACACTCAATTCTGCCAGCGTTTCTTCGGACGAATGATCAACCACTTCCCGAAAACTCGCGCCGAGAAAGCTGCGAGCGACGGAGGTATCGTTCGAAGGACAAAGCTTCTGTTGCAGGATGTATTCGGCAGTCAGTTATCCAAATTCTGGCAATTCAAGGGTGAAACGAGAAATTGCTCGGATGGTGAGTCGTGTGCTGGCTCCACTAACTGCCAAGGCGACTAGCGGCAGACACATGAATGCAGGTCACAATAACCTGCAATTTTTTTATTTAAATTATTTAGTGATAATATAAAAACATGAATACGTTTTATGACTTTCTAGAAAAAAAGGGAGTTTTTGACAACATAAAAGAAGGAAATATTTTAGATATTGGCTCTGGTTCGGGGGATGATGCAATTGCACTTGAAAAAAAAGGATTTATAGTGACATCGATTGAAAAGAATAAAGATAGATATGACCTAATTATGGAAAAAGTTCATGAGTCTGATTCAAAGATAGAAGTGATTAATATAGAAATCGAAAATTATAATTTCCCAGTTGATAAATACAATGTTATCGTGGCAAAAAACTCTTTACCCTTTATCTTACAAAAAGAAAATCAATTTAAAGTCATTGAAAAAACATATTCTTCGTTGACAAAAAATGGCTATCTTTACTTAACTCTTTTTGGACCAAAGGATGCTTGGGCAAATAATATAATTACCGGCATAGATTTTAAGGAAGCAAAAACTTTTCTTAAAAAAACTGGTTTTGAAATCAAATGGCATGCAATCGAGGAAGGTTGGAGTAAAACAACGAAAGGAGAATTAAAATATTGGGACATAAATAAGTTCATATGCAAAAAATCTCATTGAACATACAACCTTTTCAAGAAACTCTACACGCAGACATGTGTGGTCCTGCATCTTTAAAAATTATTTTAGATTATTACGGAATTGAAAAGAGCGAAAAAGAATTAGCCGAGCTTACAGATCTAATTCCTGGCATTGGCATCGATGATGCATCGATAGTAAATGCAGCAGAATCTCTAGGCTTCAAAACCCTTATTAAAAATGAAAGTACATTTGAAGATATAAAAGAATGGCTTAAAAAGGATGTGCCGGTCATAGTCGATTGGTTCACAAAAGGGAGAAATGATTATTCAGATTCAGAAGTTGCTGATGGACATTATTCTGTCGTCTCAGGACTTGATGATGAATATATCTACTTACAGGATCCAGAAATTGGCGGGGAAAGAAAAATTAAGAAGGAAGATTTTATGAAAGTGTGGTTTGATTTTCCTGGAAAAGTAATTGATCGAGACGAACTCATCATTCGACAAATTATTGCCATTTTTAAATAAATAGTTTCTATTATTTATCAAAACACTGCACAACAAACTTTGCATAGTTTGAATTTGTTTCGCGTAAATAAAAAAGTATTGCAAAAAAGTGCCAAGACTGAGAAAATGGTACGAAAAATTTTGTAAACAATGCCAGAAACACTTCAAGAAAATCTTTTGCACTTTATAAGCCACGAGGTAAAAGGGTGGCTCACAAAAAACCAAGCAGCTTTTGCTGCGATCGCCGAAGGCGACGTCGGCCCAGTATCAGAAGAAGTAAAAATATTCGCTGAGAAAGCGCTTCGTGATACGCGTACAGGTGTTCAAGCACTTCTCGACATTCTCGATGCGGCAAATCTTAAAAAAGGAGCAATCCACTTCAGTAGAGACAAGTTTGATCTCGTACCCATCATCCATTCATCTGTGGAAAGTCAGCGTAGAAGCCTCAGGTCAAAGAAAATTATCTTTACGACTGACATCAAAGAAAGTTCTTGCATCATGATGGGTGATGAAGCAATGATTAAAAATCATGTCATCAAAAATCTTCTCGACAACTCTGTGCGTTACACAAAGCAGGGAGAAATTTCTGTCTCGCTTCGAAAAGAGAAAAATAAAATACTCTTTATTGTAAAAGACACAGGAGTCGGACTTACCGAGGAAGATAAGAAAAAACTTTTTACAGAAGGTGGCCGTGGAAAAAATTCACGTAAGCTCAATGCACACTCGACAGGTTTCGGACTTTTCATCGCAAAACAAATCGTCGACGCTCACAAAGGCCGCATCTGGGCGGAATCTGAAGGGGAGGGAAAAGGTTCACAATTTTACGCAGAGTTTCCGCTCTAAATTCAAAAACTCAGTAAAAACCGCCAAACTAGGCGGTTTTTTTAATACTTGATTTTTCTTGTAGATATGGTATAATATATACAGAATATAGAAAGGAGGGCTAATTGAATAACAGCCTCTCATTACAAGCCGCCGGCATTCTTGCCGTCGCAGCTGCAATCACGCAGCTCCTCGGTTATTGCATCTACATCTTCCTTTTGCGGGGACGCAAGGTTGAAGCAGACGGAGCGTCATGGGCAACCATCACACTCGGACTCGCACTCAACACACTGTCGTTTCATTCGGCAGTGAAGGACTGGAACTTGGAAGCACTGATGCTTACCAACTTCCTCGGTGCACTAATCACCACGCTCGTTTGTACGAGCAAGAAGTCCATTCGGTTCGCAAAAGCGGACTATGTGGCAATCGGCACCAATGTGATTCTCGCACTCCTCTGGCTCATATGGCCTGAGAACGAGACTCTCGCCCGGTACCGAGTGGTCGGACTCGTAGTCTCGCTCGCCATTAAGGTGGGGCGAAACTCCGAGGGTCCGAAAGGGGAGAATCCGGTCATCTGGATTCTGTGGTCTGTAGCACACCTCATGCTTGCCTTTGCACTCCTTTACCGGAGTAGTGGATGGAACGAGATGATGGTGTATCCAGTGGTCGCGACAGTGTTCTACACACTTGTCACGGCAGCGGTTTGTGAAGGTACCTTGAAAGGATGGTTAATGGAGAATAAGCAAACACTTGCGGAAGTAGGAACCGGACTGTTCCTCTACGAAGGTGTTTGGAATCAACTCTTCGACCTGGTTTTCTATCCATGGTGCATTCTCACATTTGGTTTGACCAAAGGAGGACTCATTGCAGCAGCGGCTTCGTTCGCTCACGTGATCCCTCTCTTCTGGTTCTACAACTGGATGCGAGTCGATTGGCTTGCTGCGACAGTTGTGCGCAGCATGGCCGACGACGAGAATAAAGGACAGCTCGCGAAAATCGCAGCTGTCATTCATGGAAAGAAAACAGGTTGGAGAAAGTGGATTCTGACCCCAATTCAGTTCATCGGACTGACGGCGGTCATCGACCCACTCATTGTTGCTGTACACTACCGGGAAGAACACTTCTCGAAAAAAATCAGCGGCAGAGATTGGGGAGTGCTTCTTGCGAGCCTCGTATCGGCTAATGGATTATGGTGCATTAAAATCAGTGTCATCATGATTCCGATCCGATTCGTACTCCAGCACTTCGGACTCCTCCACTAATACCACCTCACACACCAAGCGGCGCCAGCGACCTAAAAATCCTGCGCCGTGTTTTTTTATATAGTTTTCACTGGATTGTTTTTAACATTCGGTGTAGCATTTATCTGTTCTGTCCAGATGGCGGTATGAATCAAAACCTACTCAATAAAATACTGATCTACTTTTTCACATTCTTATTTGTGATTACCGTAGCAAAGGGTTTTTATGTGATATATCTCGCAAAGGATTTTGACTACACCGTTGAGGCGCCCTGCGATCAAAATAGTGAGAAATGTTTTGTAAGAGATTGCAGTAATCCAGATGATTGTCCACCAAATCAACTTGAAACATATAAAGAATATACAATTAAAGCAAAAGACTTTGGGCGATGTAGCGATAATTCATGTGAAAATATCTGTAACTCAGAATCAAATACATGCACCCCGATAGAATGCGGCGACGATCCATCAGATTCTTGTGTCGGAACTATTCAGCAATAAACACATACAGAAATGGAAGACCTACCAGTAACAATTGAGGAACTTGTTAACAATCGAACAAAATTCAACGAGGTCATTTATACAAATATCGAAGACGCTATAGCCGAAATCAATCGACGAGCCACAGACAAAGAACTCGAGAAAAAAGTTCATGAGTTTTTAAATGGAGATATTCCAAAACAATTTGATACTGAATTTCGCGCAGCAATCTTTAGACACCTCTGTACTCCAAACTATGAGCTGCATCGCTTTATAAACATTGTTGATGCGCTTGATTGGAAGCCAATATTTTTCACCTACGAGGAAGATAAATTCACTTCAAACAATTTTACAAAATACTATCTTGGGAAAATGGCTTTTCATCTTGGCCATGGTAAAAAAGGTGGAGCGAAAATGGAATATCGCAATATAATTGATTTCAACAAGAGCAATGGAAAGAAAATAAAAGAAGTGACAACAGTGTGGGGAAATAATCTTGTAGATTTTCATCACACTCTTTTTGAGAAAATGTTTACTGGTTTTAATTCTCATATTTTTAATGCCTCAGAATGGTTCCATCGTAATGGTGGTAGTGCAAAAGACTATTATCAAAAGTTTTTGTCTCTTTTTATACGAAACGGCATTCTTTTTGAAAACTTTATGCTTGATGAAAGTGAGAAAGATTTCACAGAGACAGTTTTTCTCCCTTCATTTTTTGCATGCTGGAAAATGTTTGGCGTAAAACCACTCATTGTTGCACTAGAGCCAACTGACATTGAAGGAGATCACTTCTGGCTTTCTTATCCTCATCACATTAAAGAAAAGATCGAAAAGGATTTTGACCCAAAATAGTTTATAATTTTTCTATGGATATAAATACCTGCGTCGCAACAACAGCACCTTTTACAACAATAGCTCTTTATTCACATGTTGTTCCGGCAGTTCTCACACTTTTCCTTGGTCTATATTTGCTTTTTAAGACAAAGTTCTCTTTTTCATCAAAAGTATTTTTTCTCTTTACAACAATGTTCTCCCTATGGCTCGTTGGGGACTTGGTTACATGGACATCACCAGTTTATAACTGGGTAATATTCAATTGGTCTCAGCTTGATAACATCAATATTATTTTCTTTGCGCTTGCGGCGTATTTCTTTAGCGTAACCATCCGAGAAAAAGATATTAATACTTTCCAAAAGATATTTCTCGCTGCGCTTACACTGCCAGGTTTTTACATCACATTCAAACTTGGAACCGTGCAGAATTTTGATCAAGCATTCTGCAATGTAAGCAACAGCGATTTCCTTACGTATTACAAGCTTATCCAAGAGTTTATTTGTGTTGGCTATATCATGATCGAAGGTGCAATCATGTATATTGAGCATAAAGAAAAACGATCTCAGGTCTTGGTAATTGGGACAGCCTTCGTACTCTTTTTGAGTATTTTTGGTGTTACAGAATTTCTCGCTTCTGAATATGGTGGTACAGCATATACAACAAGTCTCTACGGACTTTTTGTTCTTCCTGTCTTCCTTGCGCTTATCATCATATCGATTGTTCGTTACAAAATGTTTGAGATTAAAAACATCGTTACACAGCTTTTGGTATATGTGCTCATCATTTTGGTAGCCACACAATTCCTTTTCCTTGAAAATTCAACAAATAAGATTCTTAACTCGATCACACTTCTTCTTTCTGTTTGTTTTGGTTATCTTCTTATTAAAAACATCAAGCAGGAAAGAGTCTATATTCAAAATATTGAGAATCTTGCATCAAATCTTGAACATGCAAACACTCGCCTTAAGGAACTTGATCAACAGAAATCAGAATTCGTTTCTCTTGCTTCACACCAGCTCCGTGGACCATTGGCTGCCATCAAAGGCTACGCATCTATGCTTATTGAAGGTGATGTAGGGGAGCTCACAAAAGAAGTAAAAGATGTCATCGAAACAATCTACAAATCAACACAAGCTCTTGTGGTGATCGTGGGAGATTATCTTGATGTCTCTCGAATCGAACAGGGGACAATGAAATACGATTTTGTTGATTTCGATGTGAAAACTCTTGCTGAGACAGTTATTACTGAAATGAAACCTAACATTAAGATTGAAGAGCTCAAGCTTTCATTTGAAGCAGAGCCAGCTGATTATATGATCAATGCCGACCAAGGAAAGATCAAACAAGTATTTTCAAACCTTATCGACAACTCAATCAAATACACAAAGAAAGGAGCAATTAATGTATCACTTAAGAGAACAGGAGATACGATCCGATTCGCAGTTAAAGACAATGGAGTTGGAATTTTGCCAGAAGTTTTGCCACGCCTTTTTGAAAAGTTTACACGAGCACCAGACGCTTCAAAGACAAACATCATGGGCACAGGTCTTGGACTTTATGTAGCTAAGAAAATGATCGAGGCTCACCATGGCCGCATCTGGGCAGAATCTCCTGGAAAAGACAAAGGTTCAACATTTAACGTAGAACTCGAGGCACTTCATAAAGGCACTGCTGCAATCCAGCCTCCAAAACCTCCAGAAAGCAAAATAGAAAAATTCGCAAAGGAATTGTAGAATAGGGGAGTCATGTTTATTGCAGAACTATATTTCTCCGCCAGCATCCTGTTCTTCGGAATGTTTGCATTCTTTTTTATTGCGTTCCACAAAACCCATAATCGCTTCGTCTTTGCGTACTCACTCTGTTTCTTGGCGATGTTTTTATTTGCGTTTTCTTCATCTGTACCAGAACTTCTTACAAACGATCTCCGTATACTTGCAATCGCGAATGTATTCTCAAACTTCTTTATTTTCTGTCTTATTTTTGCATGCTTTCAAGTACAGCTTATAGTCACGAATCATTTCTTTAAGAAAAATTTTGTCCTTTTCAATATTCTTCTTGGGATACTTACGCTCATCACGATATATCTTCAGGCAAATCATCTAAGCAGCCCAGAAGTAGGTGCGTTCGCAATCATTTGGCATCTCTATCCTCCTGTCATGTGGATCCTTACTGGCATTGGAGTAATCTACGGCGCATTCTGGTGCTATCTTTTTGGCAAAGCTGCATTACTCATTGAAGAGAAAGAGCTTAAGCGCCGCATCACATCATTTTCAATAAACGGAGTACTTTATGGAGCCGCGGCATTTTGTCTTTTTACACAGGAGTCGGTAACAGGGCAAATTATCGCACTTTCTCTCTTTGGTATCGGTGGGCTTCTTTCAGCGTCAGTCTTCCTTTTGCCATACGTTTTCAAATTCTTTGAGAAACCAAAAGCGATAACCACTTAAAATTCTCAGATTTCCACCAAAGCCTCTTTTCTGCTAGAATTTTCGCATGGCAGAAAAAATCATACTCTCAGGTATAAAACCTACAGGCCGAGTACATCTCGGTAATTATTTCGGCGCGATGAAACAGCTTGTTGATATGAATGCGACATATGCAATGATCGCTGACTATCACACTCTCAATTTCATCCAGAATAAAGAAGAGATGCAGAATCTCATCGTTGAAGCTGTTATCGACCATCTTGCTATCGGCCTTGATCCAAAGAAAACTATTCTTTTCAAACAATCTGACATCTCCGCGCACACAGAGCTCACATGGATTTTCGATACACTCGTCACTGTGCCTTATCTTGAGCGTGCACATGCATACAAAGATGCTGAGGCGAAAGGAAAGGAAGTATCAGCAGGAACATTTAATTATCCTGTGCTCATGGCTTCAGACATTCTTCTTTATGATGCAGATGTTGTCCCTGTAGGAGCGGATCAGAAACAGCATGTGGAATATGCACGAGATATTGCTGGAAAATTCAATCATGTCTTTGGTGAGACATTCAAACTTCCAGAGCCATTCATCATGAAAGATGTTGGGGTTGTGCCAGGTACCGACGGAAGAAAAATGAGCAAGAGCTATGGGAACACAATTCCTCTTTTTGCAACAGATGAAGAGATCACAAAAGCAGTGATGTCTATCGTGACTGATTCAGGAGAAGGAACACCTACAAACGTATATGCTATTCACGCGCTCTTCCGCGATAAAAAAGATCTTGATGCGCTGTATGAGGAAAAGAAAGGGAAGTATAAAGATCTCAAAGAAGCACTCATTGAAGACATAAAGAAATTCATGACACCTCTTCGCGAGAAACGAAAAATGATTGCCGCGGATCGCGACACCGTACTCCAAATCATCAAAGAGGGAAGTGAGCGAGCAAAAGCAGCGGCAGATAAAAAACTACTTGAAGCTAAAAAGGCGATTGGTGTGATTTTGGAAGATTAATTTCTTAGCATGGCTAAATTAATACCTCTTAAACAAAAACATAGTTCAGGTTGCGGACCAACTTCAATTAAAATGGTTGTTGATTTTTTTGATGTAAAAATTAGCCTTAAAGATATTGAGCAGAAATCTGGTGATTGGAAAAAGGAAGGGATGGGTAATCAAGATTTAGTAAACGCGTTAAAATCTTTTGGTTTCATTACAAAATCTCAATACAATAGCTCGTGGGAAAATATAAAAACAGCTTTGAAAAATGGTAGAGCGGTGATTGTCTCTTGGATGCTCCGCGGATATATTGGCCATTTTAGCGTTGTTCAAAAAATTAATGACACACATATTTGGCTCGCTGATCCTGAGGCAGGGAAGATTGTAAAATTTGAGAAAATAATTTTTCTTCGACTCTGGTTCGATTACGACGATAAATGGTATCCAGAAAAATCATCGGACATTAAGCTTCGCTGGATGGTTGAGGTTAAAAAGTAGGAAGGTTGCATTTTAAAGATTTCGTAGCATAATTGGCATATACCTTTGATCCGTAAACAACGGGGAGGTGAGGGAAGAAAGCTTCAAAAAGCGAGTAGAACCCTAAGAAAAAAGCTATAAAACAGGGTGGCACCGCGAGAAATCGCCCCTGAAATTCATTGAACATGAATTTTGGAGGCGATTTTTTAGTTAATGGAAAAATATGGAAAGAACATATATTAAAGATCTAGGAGGAAAAATTGAGGGAGAGGTAGTCATCAAAGGCTACATCAATGTCAGACGCGACCAAGGCAAGCTTGTCTTCTTTGATTTCCGCGACATGACAGGAGTTGTGCAGGGAGTTGTGCTTCCAGGAAGTGCAGCAAAAGATGTGGCAGTAAAAGTGCGTCCTGAATGGGTAGTTGAGGTAAAAGGAAAAGTAAACAAACGTCCAGAAAAAAATATCCAGAAAGAAAAACAGAACGGCAACATCGAGCTTGAGGTTTTGGGAATGAAAGTCATTAGCGAAGCCCACGAACTTCCATTCGAACTCGGCACAGAAGTAAACCTCGATACACATCTCGATTATCTTCCATATACTCTCAGATCTGATCGTTCTCGAGATATTTTTAAAGTGCAGTCAACAATTCTTCATGCGTACCGAAACGCCCTAAGAAAACACAACTTCACAGAATTTGAAGCTCCCGCACTTGTAGGAGGAGATGCGGAAGGTGGTGCTGCAGTTTTTAAAGTTGAATACTTTAACGACAAAAAAGCATTTCTCGCAACAAGCCCGCAGCTTTACAAGCAGATCATGGTAGGAGCATTTGAGAGAGCGTTCACAGTTGCAAAAATCTTCCGTGCAGAAAAAAGTGCGACAACAAGACACTTGAGCGAAGCGACGTGTATCGATTTCGAAATGGGATTTATTGAAAATGAAACAGAAGTCATGAAAGTTCTTGAGACTGTTATTAAAGAAACCGTAAACGAGGTCGCAAAAACACACTCTGAGGTATTTGGAAAATTTGGCACCGAAGTACCTTTGATGCCGGAAGCATTTCCAGTATTTACACTTGCTGAAGCGCAGGCGCTTATCGAAAAGGAATACAGCAGAAAGATCGAGGACACGAACGATATGTCGCCAGAAGACGAACGCCAAATCTGTGAGTATGCAAAGAAAAATCTTGGATCAGACTTTGTATTTATCACACGATTTCCAACAAAGAAAAGAGCATTCTATACCTACGAAGACGCAAGCGAAGCGCCATTCTCACGAGGCTTTGACCTTCTCTTTAAAGGACTTGAGATAAACAGTGGGGCACAGCGTATTCATGATTACAATGAACTTGTAGAACGCATGAAATCTCGAGGACTTAATCCTGAGAAATTCTCTTTCTATTTACAAGCTTTCAAATATGGAATGCCACCACATGGTGGATGCTCAACAGGTATTGAGCGATTCACAGCGCGAATGCTTGAAATTCCAAATGTAAAAGAAGCGACTTCATTCCCACGAGACATGGGCCGCATCGACAGCAGAATGTCGACAGAAGAGGAATAAATCTTCTTTGCTTAAATAAATCATTCATTGTATAAAGTGCTCAATTATGAGCACTTTATCTAACGACCTGGGTCTCTTAGACCTGGATGATGCCGGTGCATTTATTGCAGAGCGCGAAAAAGCACATAAACAGCCTTACCACGACCGTGCCAACGAGCAGCAAAACATGGTCATGAAGTCTGGCGCAGCCAACCACTCTTACGTGCCATTTAGCCGGGCACCGCAAAGGCATCGGAGCCCCGACCTCTTCTTCGTCACAAGCGAAGCAGGAGAGCGGGTGCTTTGCAAAAAAGGCTAACAACGAGGAACATAAGTTCCTCAATTTTTATATATGCTAAAATGGAATGACATGGAATTTAAACTCAAAACAGAACACTTCGAAGGACCGCTCGACCTACTTCTCACCCTCATCGAGAAAAGAAAGCTTCTCATCAATGACATTGCGCTTGCGAAAGTGACTGACGATTATTTGTCACATGTTGAAAACTTGCCGTCATATTCTATTGGCGACCGTGCGGACTTTATCGTTATCGCATCAACGCTTCTCCTTATAAAAAGCCGTTCGCTTTTGCCATCACTCTCACTCACAGACGAAGAGCAGATGTCTATTGAAGACCTTGAGACTCGACTTAAGCTCTATCAAAAAGTAAAAGATCTTTCTCTTCATATCAAAAATATGTATGGGGAGAAAATGATCTTTTTCCCAAACGAAAAGGCGAATATGATCCAAGTCTTTTCTCCACATCAGTCAATCACCATCCCGGCACTCGTAGGAGCTCTTCAAGACGCGATCAAACGACTTCCTGTCAAAGTTGAACCACCTCAGGCAAAAATAAAAAAAGTTATCTCGCTTGAAGAAATGATCGACAAACTGACAGACCGCATTAAAGGCGCACTTCGCGTGAGCTTCCATGAATTTTCTGGAAAAAATAAAACAGTAACGAAAGAAGAAAAAGTCGAAGTCATTGTGAGCTTCCTTGCAATGCTTGAGCTTGTAAAACAGGGAGTTATTGATGTCATGCAAGAGATGCAACACGGCGACATAAAAATGGAAACACAAGACATTGCGACTCCACGCTATAGCTAATATAATAATAAAATGAACAAGGAAACCCACATCGAAGCATATCTTTTCTGGCGAAATGAGCCAGTGAAAATTAAAAAAATCGCTGAGGTTTTTTCTATTTCCGAGGATGAAGCAATAGCTTCAATTGATACACTCAAGGACTCACTTTCTTCTCGCGGTATCGTACTTATGATGAAAGGAGAGGGGAGGGAAGCTGAGGTAATGCTCGGCACTTCAACTGAAGCGAGCGAACTTATTGAAAAGCTCACAAAAGAAGAACTCTCAAAAGAGCTTTCAAAGGCAGCACTCGAAACTCTTTCTATTGTTCTCTATAAAGGACCAGTGCGACGCGCAGAAATCGATTATATTCGTGGCGTGAATTCACAATTTATTCTTCGTCATCTTGAAATTCGTGGTCTTGTTGAAAAAGTACAATCTCCCGACGACGCTCGCGCATTTCTCTATAAGCCCACCTTCGACCTTCTCGGGCATTTGGGAATTTCAAAAATAGAAGAGCTTCCTGAATTTGACGCGCTCCGAAAGGCAGTTGAGGATTTCCAAAATCAAAACACGGAAGCTGATAAAGCAACTAATAGTGAGGAACCATATGAAAAAAATAGCGGAGAAAATAAAGGAGAAACTTCAGAAAATTCTCCACAGTAGAATTTTTTTCAGGAATTACTTTAAGAATCCGTCAGACGGAGCTTTTTTTGTACTCTTCTTTGGTGCCCTTGTTCTTTTTCTTTTGAGCGCTACGGGTATTTTTAATAATAGACCTAATACTGTTACTCCTACTCAAACTGTCGAGACAATTGGAATACCAACCGCAACAACAACACCAAATAAAACAAAGCTTCCAGCAAAGCAAACATCATCTACATCTAGAACACCACCTCAATCCCCAGAACCTAAAAGCGTGTATGTGTACGATATGACTGACAATAAAGTACTTTTTGAAAAAGATTCAAATCTTTTATTGCCGCTCGCATCAATGACAAAAGTAATGACTGCAATTGTTGCACTGCAATATCTTGGAGCAAATTCTGAAGTCACAATTACAAAAGATGCTCTTGATATCGACGGAGATTCAGGTCTTAAACTCGGTGAAAAATGGAAAGTGGGGGATTTGGTGAAATTCATGCTCGTCGTATCTTCAAACGATGGCGCGCACGCACTCGCTCTTGAAGCCGCGAACCAAGGACTCAATTTCACAGGACTTATGAATGACAAAGCAAAAGAGATCGGACTTGCAGAAACATTTTTTATTAATGAAACAGGACTCGATGAAACAGCAGACACAGGTGGTTCATATGGAACAGCACAAGATATTGCAAAACTTCTTGCGTATGGAGTAAAAAATTACCGAGAATTTTTTGAACCGACTGAGTTTAAGGAGTATACTATAACCTCTGATAGCGGCATTAAGCACATTGCCACAAATACAAGCGAAGAAGTAACAACAGTAAAAAATGTTGTTGCATCAAAGACAGGCTACACTGATCTTGCGGGAGGAAATCTCGTCTTTATTTTTGATCCAAAGCCTGGGCATGACATTGCTATAGCACTCTTTGGCACAGATAGAGAAGGAAGATTTACTGCAGCGGCAAAATACGCAAATCTCGCAACAAGCGAACTTTCGAAGTAAACACAATGATTATAGATATCGTCAAAATTTTCATACCTTCAACACTTGCGTTCGTCATTGGAATTGCAATTACACCTGCGCTCACAGATTATCTCTACAAATATCAAATGTGGAAGAAAAAAGCAGGGAAGAAGACCTTCGACGGAAAAGAAACAGAGATTTTTAATAAACTTCACGAAACAAAAGAGGTTGGCACACCAAAATTTGGCGGTACGATCATTTGGCTTTCTGCTTTTCTTGCAGCAATCCTCACATGGACAGCATCCCAGATTTTTGATGGTCCGATTCTTTCAAAGCTCGATTTCATAAGCCGAAATCAAACATGGATCCCGCTCGCCACACTCATTTTAGGAGCTTTTATAGGGGGACTCGACGACTATCTTGAAGTGAAAGGAAATGGTGGACACATTGCTGGCGGACTTTCTCTTAAAAAAAGACTTATTGCTGTAGGTATTATCGGTATTCTTTGTGGATTTTGGTTTTACGATAAGCTCGATGTTTCTACGATTACACTACCATTCGGAGCACAGATTTATCTCGGAGCATTTCTTGTGCCATTCTTCGCACTTGTTATGATCTTTATTTATTCTGGAGGAGTGATCGATGGACTCGACGGTCTTGCAGGTGGCACATTTGCTGTAATGTTTTCTTCATACGCAGCGATCGCTTTCTATCAAAACCAAGTTAATCTCGCAGCATTTTGTACTGCAGTCGTTGGAGGAATTCTTGCATTTCTTTGGTTTAATATCCCTCCTGCACGTTTTTATATGTCTGAGACTGGCACAATGGCGCTTACCATCACACTTACCGTCGTTGCATTCATGACAGATACTCTCGGTGGAGGACATGGCCTTCTTGTTCTTCCTGTCATCGCAATGCCGCTTGTACTCACGTCACTTTCAGATATCGTACAGATCACATCAAAAAAAGTTCGTGGCAAAAAAATATTTCTGGTTGCACCTTTACATCATCATTTCGAAGCACTTGGATGGCCATCATATAAAGTCACAATGCGTTATTGGATTCTTTCGGTCGTACTCGGCATTATTGGCATAATACTTGCACTCATTGGCTAAGCTCACAGCAAAAGTCGATAAGCCGTTCCTTCTTACGATCATCGCACTCACCGTGCTTGGCTTTTTTATTTTTAGTTCTGCATCACTTGGAGTACTCACACGAAGCGAAGATCAATTCAAAGCGATCGCGCTCAATCAGTTTCTCTTTGGTCTTTGCGCGGGTGCTGTTGCAATGTTTGTAACAGCGATCACTCCTTACAAATTCTGGAAAAAGATTTCTTTAGGTGCATTTATTTTTTCAGTCATTCTTGCAATACTTGTCTTCGTACCGGGAATCGGTTGGAGACACGGGGGAGCAACACGATGGATTGCGATTGGTAGTTTTAACTTCCAGCCAGCAGAGATTCTCAAGATGGGCTATATCATTTATCTTGCTGCTCTTCTTTCAAAATACAAAGATAAAATCCACACTTTTAAATACGGTATTGTTCCATTTTGTATTCTTACAGGAATTGTTGGTGTACTTCTTGTACTTCAACCAGACAACGACACATTCTTCATGACTGCAATGGCAGGTCTTGCGATGCTTTTTGTGTCTGGTGCAAGACTACGACACATTGCCATACTCTTTCTTATTGGGTTGTTAAGTGCGGGTCTTATCTTTGCGACTCGCCCTTATGTGCGAGAGCGCGTCATGACATTCCTTCACCCAGATAAAAATGCGCTCACATCTGGCTATCAGATCCAACAATCTCTCATTGCAATAGGTTCTGGAGGAATACTTGGAAAAGGATTTGGTCAAAGCACACAGAAATTCGGCTTTTTGCCAGAGCCAATTGGAGACTCAATCTACGCTGTTGCGAGCGAAGAATTCGGCTTTCTTGGAAGTGTCATTATCATCGTACTTTTCCTTTATTTCACCGTGAGGGGTCTTAAAATAGCAGCCACAGCGCAGGACGAGTTTGGAAGACTTCTTGTTATTGGTATTATTATACTCATCATTGCAGGGTCATTTTTTAATATCGCTGCAATGCTTGCGATCATGCCACTTTCGGGAACTCCGCTTCTTTTTATAAGTCACGGGGGCACAGCGCTTTTCCTGACGCTCGCAGAAGTCGGTATCATCCTTAACATTTCGAAGAGAAAAAATAGTAGAACTAGCAAAGCAGAATAATCAGTCATATGAAAATAGTACTTACAGGTGGGGGATCAGGAGGACACTTTTATCCACTCATTGCTGTCACGGAAGGAATTCGTGATGTCATAAGAGAAAAACACCTTCTTCAAGCAAAGATTTATTATCTTGCATCGTCTCCCTATAATGCCGGACTTCTTTTCGATCAAGAAATCGAATTTCAAAAAATACACGCAGGAAAAATGCGACGATATTTTTCATTGATGAATGTTATAGACATCATCAAAACTGCTATTGGTTTTGTTGAAGCTTTCTTTAAAGTATTTTCAATTTTTCCAGATGTCATTTTTAGTAAAGGAGGCTTTGAAAGTTTGCCCGTGGTTTACGCTGGAAAGCTTCTTGGTATTCCAGTCATTATCCACGAAAGCGACAGTGTGCCAGGACGTGCAAATCTTTACGCAGGAAAAGTAGCTACAAAAGTAGCGCTTTCATTTGCAGAAGCTGCAAACTTCTTTGATAAAAGCAAAACGGCACTTACTGGAAACCCACTTCGCCGTGACGTCATCAAACCAATTACAGAAGGTGCGAGAGAATATTTAAAACTTGAGGAAGGACTTCCAACAATACTTGTTCTCGGTGGTTCACTCGGTGCAGCGCGTATCAATGAGGCTATTGTCGAATGTCTCCCGACTCTCGTAGAAAAATTTGAAGTCATTCATCAGACTGGAAAGCAAAACTTCGCTGAGAGCCAGAAGATGGCAAGTGTTGTTCTCGAAAATTCGATCTATAAGACTCGCTATCACGCATTCGACTATCTTGATCCACTCGGACTTCGTATGGCATCTGGTGTAGCAAATCTTGTTATCTCACGCGCTGGTTCTACGATCTTTGAAATCGCAGCGTGGGGAGTGCCATCAATTCTTATTCCAATCTCTGATAGTAATGGTGATCATCAGCGAAAAAATGCTTTTAATTACGCACGTTCCGGTGCTGCAGTAGTGATCGACGAGAACAACCTGACACCAGAGATCCTCATGTCCGAGATTTCAAATATTTTGGACAACAAAACAAAGGTTGAGCAGATGCAAAAAGCCGCTCACGGATTCGCAAAGACAGACGCGGCATACAAGATCGCAAACGTCATCATCGACACGGCGGT
>JARIGV010000024.1 GCA_029288615.1 Candidatus Tayloriibacteriota bacterium | reverse complement strand
CTCTAAAAGTGGTGTGTAGCTAGGAAAAAAAATAATATATAATTGTTAACCCTGCAATAAATCCTAGATCTGATTTGATGTTATCAATGACATCAAGAAACCTCCAGAAACTTATATTACATGCCCAACTAACAAACATCCACGTCAGTATTATCAGACCAACCAACATAAATATCAGTTTCCAACCTGTAATGAACGCATAACATCGCCATTGAATAAACAGGAAAGCAGGCGCAATGATAATACCTGTCACAAAACCAAGAAGGAACTTTTTCACACCCCAAAAATAAAATAAAACTTTAAACTTGTCAATATGTATTCGTTAAACCTCTTTTCACGAGAAAGAATCCTCTTTTTTTGCTATATTTATGTGCATGAATGAGAACAAGAAAGTAGTCACCAGATTCGCCCCAAGCCCTACAGGATACATGCATGTCGGAGGTGTCCGTACGGCGCTTTTTGCATATGCTTTTGCTCGAAAAATGGGTGGTACTTTCATCCTCCGATTTGAAGATACAGACAAAGCCAGAGAAGTAGAAGGCTCAAAAGAACACATTATAGAGTCACTCAAATGGATTGGTATCGATTGGGATGAAGGCCCAGATATTGGCGGCCCTCATGGCCCTTATATCCAGTCTGAGAGGCTTTCACACTACAAGAAGTATGCACAAATGCTTACTGATAAAGGTTTGGCATATGCTGACCCTTATACTGAAGAAGAGATCGAGAAATTCCGCAAAGAAGCCGAAGAAAAGAAGGAGCCGTTTCTTTATAGAAATCACCGACCTGAAAATCCACCAGCATGGGATGGTTCTCAGCCACTTCGTCTAAAAATCACAAACATCAAAACATCGAAATGGTACGACGAAGTTCGAGGCGATCTTGAAGCAGGTCCTGAAGCACTCGATGACCTCATTCTTATCAAAAGCGACGGATATCCGACATACAACTTCGCTCACATCATTGACGACCTCGAAATGAATGTGACTCATATTGTCCGTGCAGATGAATTTATTTCTTCAACTCCAAAATTCCTCGCTATTTATGAGGCACTTGGGATTGAGGCTCCAAAATTTGTATCACTTCCACCGGTCATGGGCGCAGATGGCAAGAAAAAACTCGGCAAACGAGATGGCGCAAAAGATATTCTAGATTACAGAAATGAAGGATATTTGCCTGAAGCTTTCTTTAATTTCCTTGCCTTCATCGGTTGGAACCCAGGTGGAGAAAAAGAAGTTTATACAAAAGAAGAAATCATTTCTCTTTTCGATATTGCAAAGATTCATACAGGCGGAGGAAAATTCAACGAAGAAAAACTTCTTTGGTTTAACAAAGAACATTTGAAACTTCAGAGTGATGAAGCTTTTATAAATGAGATCACAAAAAGACTCCCGACCGACAAACAGAATACAGAAACAATCTCAAAGATCGTACCGATTGTTCGCGATCATATTTCGAAATGGAGCGATATTGAAACAATGATTGCGGCAGGCGATCTCGACTACTATTTCGAAGCACCAAAAATTTCTATCGAAGGACTCATTTGTCCAGAAAAACTCCGAAAAGGAAAAGATGTTTCTTATAACGATGTAAAAAAACATCTTGTATACATCATTGATACACTTGAAAATATTGCAGAAAGCGACTGGAATTCAGAAAAGATAAAGGAGATGATGTGGGAGTATGCAAGTACAGAGGGTAGGGGAATAGTGCTCTGGGCTATGCGCTTTGCCCTATCAGGAAAGGAGAAATCTCCAGATCCTTTCGTACTTGCAGATATTTTAGGAAAACAAGAAACAAAAAACCGCATTCATAATGCGACACTTCTTTAAAATAAAATTAAAATTAACTAAGGAGCAGAAATTCTTTTTTGCTGTACTTGCCGTATATTTTACATTTCTTATTCATGCTGCTATCACTCGAGCAGATACAATAAGCGACATTCAAGCGAAGATCACACAGAAAAATCAGGATCTCCAGAGTCTTCAGAAAGAGATTGATACCTATCAAAAAAATCTCGATCAAGTAAGCACGCAAGCAGCGAGTCTTAGTAAAGACATCAAAACACTTGATCTCAGCAAAAAGAAATTGGATACCAATATCAAAGTCACACAGACAAATATTGAGAAAACAAATCTCAACATCTCCTCACTTTCAGGACAAATAAAAACACTCGAAAGTAAAATCGAGACCGAAAAAGGTGCTCTTCGCGAAACGATGAAAAGCATGCAGGCAGACTCTGATACATCTCCTATTGTTCGTCTTCTTTCTGGTGAAAATATTTCAGATTATCTTGAGACTTCTGTTACTGTTGCAGGAAAAGTAACAGAACAAACGGAGGAACTCCAGACATTGGAAGATCAACTCACAGGAAAGAAAACCGACGCTGAGACAAAGAAAAAGGAGCTCTCGAGTCTTCAGAAAGATCTTTCGGGCCAGAAAAACGCAGTACTTGAGACGCAAAAAGAAAAAAGTTCTCTCCTTACAACCACAAAAAGCCAGGAAGCAAACTATCAAAAAATTCTTGCAGACAAAAAAGCCCTCGCCGCACAATATGAAAGTGATATCTTTGCTTATCAATCACAGCTTCATCTCACCGTCGATGTCTCAACACTTCCGACAACCGTCAAAGCCGGTGTTCTCTCGTGGCCTCTCGATAAGATCACTGTCACTCAGCTTTTCGGAAAGACAGGAGAGTCAGGCCGTTTGTATGCATCTGGTACCCACAACGGCGTAGACTTCGCAGCATCCGTCGGTACACCAGTGCACGCAACTCTCTCTGGTGTCGTAGCAGCTACAGGAAATACAGATCTTATTCCAAACTGTCTCTCGTATGGAAAATGGGTTCTTATAAAACATCCAAATGGTATTTCATCGCTCTTTGGGCACCTTTCATCGATCATGGTAAATGTCGGTGACCAAGTCACAACGGGACAAACCATTGCACTTTCAGGACGCACGGGATATGTGACAGGCCCACATCTTCATCTCACCGTTCTTGCAAATGATGGATATAAAGTGATGGCGATTCCTGAAGCAAAAGTTGTAAACTGCCACGGAGCTGTCATCCCACTTGGCGATCCTTCAGCATTTCTCGACCCAATGCTTTATTTGCCACACTAGATTCCACACAAAATCTCTAGCGTGCAATAAATATTTGATATACTTAAAGCATGTTAACGCAATCTAAAAAGAAAGGATTTGTCACAACGATTGTCCTTATCATCATTGCTCTCGCACTTCTCAAATACGTTTTCAACATTACACCGATGGACATCTGGAAATATCCGATCACTCAAGACATCTGGTCTATTGTCAAAGAGCTTTGGAATCTTCTCTGGCAGGCAGTTCTTATTTCAATTGGCTACATCAAAGTCGCTCTCGATTGGCTCAAAAATTTTCTTGGCACTCTCAAGAAATAGTTTATAAACAGGTCCCGCTTGCATGGTGAACCATGGTTCACCTATAATAAGTGGGTGGAAAATACTACCGAAAAAACTTTCATACCTATACTCGGCGTCGTCGAAGCAGGCTTTAATACTCCTGCCGAAGAAACACATCTCGATTCAGTCTCCATTGATGACTGGCTTATCGCACATCGCGCCCAAAGCTTTATGCTTAAAGTAAAAAGCGATTCCATGGAAGATGCTGGGATTCTTCCCGGCGATTATGTTGTTGTTGAAAGGACCGCATACGCGAAAGCGGGAGATATTGTCATTGTCGACATCGATGGCAGATGGATGATGGGGTACATGCGAAAAGACTCTGGGGGTTTCTATCTCGAATTTGCCAATGAGAGAAATAATATCTTAAGACCTCATCAAGATTTTATAGTGAGCGCCGTCGTGCGATCTGTCATAAGAAAATATGAACGATAATCAATACATTCTTCACGTTGATGGCGATGCATTCTTTGCTGCATGCGAAGTAGCGCGCCGTCCAGACCTCAAAGGAAAACCTGTCGTGGTAGGGGAAGAGAGGGGAATTGCATGTGCCCTCACCTACGAGGCAAAAAAATTAGGCGTCCATAGAGGAATGCCTATTTTCAAAATCCGCAAAGAATTTCCAAAGGTCACCGTCCTTTCATCACATTTTGATCTGTACAATGACTATCATAAAAATCTTGTTACGATTCTTCGAAAACATCTTCCTGTTGTCTGTTCGTATAGTATCGACGAATGCTTTGCACTGATGCCTGCGATGCCTGAGCACAAGATCGAAAGCTTTGTTAGAAAGATCAAAAAAGAAGTTCAAGATTCGCTTGGCGTGACATTTTCCTTTGGTGTCGCAGCCACAAAAACTCTTGCAAAAACGGCTTCCAAAAAAGAAAAGCCTGATGGATGTGTCGTCCTTATCGATCAAGAAAGAATCCGTGAAACTTTAAAGCAAACTCAAATCGGATCCATCTGGGGCATCGGCAGAAAAACTTCTGCAGCACTCATTGGTGAAAATATAATCACTGCATTCGACTTCGTATCGACACCACTTCAAACTATCAAAGAAATATTTAGCGAACCCGTAGTCGAAACCTGGCTCGAGCTTCATGGAAAAAGAATATATGAGGTTGATACAGCTCACGAAGATCAAAAAACGATTCAAGCTACCAGGTCTTTTGCCGCATCGTTTGATCCAAACTTTTTATTCTCTGAACTCTCGCGCAACGTCGAGGTTGCATGCGAAGAACTTCGTAAACTACATCTTCTTACTAACGCCGTCCATATTTTTTACAAAGAAGTCGATGGATCAAAATTCGGCACACGAAATTCGACTGATACACTCCTTGAAGCCTATACAGATGACCCAAGAATTATTCTCGGGGCCTTGAGAGCGATTATAAACGATATCTATACCAAAGGTTCTCGCTATAAGTCGACCGGTATTACATGTCTCAACTTAAAACGTGAAGAGCATGTCCAAGAGGATCTCTTTGGTGTACAAAAGACCCTCAAAAGCCAGAAAGGACATCTGAAGGCCTTGGATGCTATAAACCAAAGGTTTGGTGAATGGACAATCATGCATGCATCAAGTTTAAAATCCGTAAACAAAAGAAGGGAAGAAAATATTTTCCGTGCAAAAAAAGATTCATACGAATACGGTTTGCCACTGCCATTTATGGGAGAAGTTTTTTGAGATCCAAGGGGAAGTGGTTTTAGAAGGCCAAGCCAAAGCCCCTCTGTGGCCCATATAGAGTTTACCGAAAAGATATATTGTGCGACATTCTTATAGGAAGGCTCCCTAGGAATAGATCGGCCTCTGAATAGTTAAATTCAGCCACTTCTCCCTCTCCTACAGTGCTTACAAAAAAATCTTTGAGAAAATTAATTAAAAAATATTTTCTTGTTCCCTGTTGGCGATTGGCAGGAAATTAAAAAAATATGATTATTGACAAAACCATATAATGTGGTATTTTCCATTTAAATAACTGTTCAATGAAAAAGCATAAACATTCAAGTCGCCGCCATCGGGCCATCATTCCACATCATCGCGGTCCAGGTCTCTGCCATCTGAAACGTGCATTGCTCCACGACATCAATCCGGCAAAGCTTGCAATGGCCGCCGCAGTGTTTGCTTGCTAGCACTCGCCCACTTTTTGAATAAAAGTATGGGCGAATTTTTATTGACCCATTTTGTGAGAAATGTTTATATACATTTAAACCAGTCAGAGGGTCTAATCCACTCTCCCTTCCATAAAAGTTTATGCCACGCATTGGTGCAACACATCAAAACCGAAAGAATAAAATCAAAGGGCGATTTGAAAAGTTGTTTCAAACAACAAAGCCGAGGTCTCCTCTACCGCCGCTTGACGATATAGCCATCAAGAAGAAAAAAACCGTCGGAAACCGCGGTGGCAGAGCTACCAGGTATTAATCTAAACTTTTAGTCAATTGCCCGCCCAATCACTATGGGCGAATTTTTATTTATTGACTGAATAAATATTTTGTGGTTAAATCACGGTAATCTGATCATTTTATGGCCACCCAAAAAACCGATACAAAATTCACTTCGAAAGCTCTCTGTGACATTTACAGAGGCAAGAGAGTGAAAATCACCTCGTACAAAGATAACGAGGCTGTGTATGGCACCGAGACTGGCGTCTGCGTGAATTTCCATCTCAGAAATGGAATGGATAAATTCGACCTCGAACTTCGTAGTGGAAACCTTATCGGAATCACCCCGACAAAGCTCTCGGGCACCACTCTCGAGTGCACAGTAGATTCTTTCGTCGTCAAACGCCGTACCGTTGAATTGGTCTAGTACCAAGTCTCACTTCCCTCGCCCATCCCGGGCGAATTTTTATTTTTATGTTATCCACATACGGAAATTTTGTAGTCTTTACAGTATAAAAACGGTGCTACTATTGACCTATGCAAGAGATAATGAAAGTCTTTGAGGATCCAACTCGAAGAAATATAATTCTCCTCTCCATAAAGGCTGATAATCCGAGCAGCATAGCTGATGTCAGGAAATATGCACTTCGTGAATATCAGAAAGGTATTATGGAGGGCTGGATAGCTCCGCCAAAGGAAAATGATCTTGAAGCTGTTGAATATATCGCGGCCGAATATCTCAAAGAAAATCCTGAGATAAAAGTATAAGACCTCCCTACTCTTCCCCATTCTGGTGTGAAAGCTTCATATTGACTATTTTAATATTGCGTGGTATTTTCCATGTATTCAGTTATTTTCAAAGAAAGGATTTCATGAAATTTCAAAGTAAATCAACCAAACTCCAATCAGGTGATAGAGTCATTGCGTACCTCGAGAGAAGAACCATCTCATTTCATCGAGACACTGGAGTGGATAGCGACAACCGAATGTTCTTCACGGATGGAGACGACAAGGCCATGTATTCAATAGATTTGCCTCCTCCCGGCTTTGGCAGTGTCAGATCTATTATCGAGATCATCGCGGATACGCACGATCTGGATTTCGAACTCGAAAGAAACTCAAAAGACCCTGATCCCATCACGGTTTTTCGTTTCAAAGAAAGATCGCCGGAAGAGGAGGTTAAAAAATAATCTCGCCCATCTTGGGCGAATTTTATTTATTTACAAAAATATAAATGTATGGTTATATTTTCGTAATCAAGTCAGAGAGCTTCAACACTCTCCCATCCAAAAAAAACACATATGCCGAATGGATCCAAATGGCAGAAGCTTAAACGCCGCCTGCGTCATCGTTTTCATATCGTTCCCGACAAAGTATCCGCAAACCTGCCGCGCAGCAGCAAAAAGAAATGGCCAGAGCTCGAATACAAAGCGCCATCACAGCGTCGTCGCCCGCACTACGAAGATGATCCGACTCCGCCGGTAATTCCTTCAGTACCCAGATACGGGTGGCGGGGTTTTTAAACCACGCCCTGCACGTCATTCCATCGCCCACTTCGGGCGAATTTTTATTTATCTTACAGATGCCTTTTCAAGCTTTCGTGCCTTTTGAATGAGTTTTGCGTTATTGAGAATTCTTTCTTTAAGCTCTGTTGATGAGTGATTGTGGTTGCGAGAATTGTAATGCACTTTTATAGGGAGGTCATGTCCTGTAAATGCCTTCCCTTCCCAATCAGCACCGATAATACGTACATCCGGTTTTACATCGAGAAGCATTTGATAGAGATCTTCTTCGCTATCATAAATACGAACTTCATCGACATATTTATTACACTCCACTTGAATCTTTCTCTCCTCCAAAGTCTGAATCGGTGGAAGTTTTTTCTTACCTCGATATTCTTTTGGGGTCTTTGATGGGTCTATTTGAAGCCCAACAATAAGATAATCACATTGCTCTTTTGCCTCTTGAAGCATAAGGCAATGTCCGTAATGGAGAAGGTCGAATGCACCGAAAGTAATACCAACGATTTTTTTCTCGCTTCCCTCTTTACCGTTATTTTTAGCTGTATTTTTATTTGCCATAGTCTTTAAAATTATATCAGATGCGCGACTATAGGGATGACGGTACATATGGAAAAACATTTCATATAAAAAAATTGGCATACTTTTAGTATGCACACTTTCTCTTCTTATATTTTTTCTTTGGTGAACTTCCCCGCTTCAGGCTTTCAGCACTCATAATCCAGTCGCCAATGACCTTCGGCGAAAGCCTCCACCGGCCGCTTGCAGGCATTTGTTCGAGTATGACTTCGCCGGTCGGCGCAGTCCTATCAACATATGGCCAGTACAAAGCCGCGTTGCAGCCAAAGTGAATTTGCATTGCCGTTTTGACCTGATCGCCAAGCTCGAAAATCTCACCTTGAGATTCGACGGTAAATACAAAATTTTTGGTCTGAAGAGTCTTCTTGATGTCGTCGAGGATAAGCTGTCGATGTCTTGGGTTCGTTGCCCCGGCGCTTTTCACGACACGCGGTACTTCACTGCTGGTTGTAGCTTTGACAACCACTCCAATCCTTGTCGGTTTATCATTCATAGAACAGAGTAATTACATAAACACTATCGTTAGAGGAAATTTTGTCAATTAAATAAAATAGGCGCGCTGTCAGCACGCCTCTGTAGTTTTTGTTTTCTCTTTTTGTGACCTCGATGGGTAGAACTTTTTCTTGTAGGCCTTCGCTCGCTCGACCCACTGCAATACCTCCCTCGGTACGATTTTCCACCTGCCTGGTGTGCTCTCGAGCATGATTTCTTTCGGGACAGTCGCGAGAAGACTATTCCAAACCGCATTGCCCGTTTCATTGTAACGAAGCTGGATCGCTGCCTTGAGCTCATCTTTAAACTCAAGAACTTCATCCCGAAACTTAACACGGAGCAAAAACTCACGCGACCCAAACTTTTTTCTATTCTTTGCAAGCACAGAGGCATGCTCTGAACTTACAGGAGTTGCGTTGGAACCGTTGACGGTCCTTCCAGCGCCGATCGAGCACTCAATTACTTCCGCGGATTCTCTTTCAGGTTCGAAATGTGGCATAAGAACATGTGTTTATATAAACAGTATCTTCATGCAAAAATTTGTCAATAAAATTGACCCGAGCTATTTTGAACGCACGGGCCGTTTGAAATTGCGAGAAAGACCGATCCAAACAACAGGACGACCTGCCTCAACAAGCTCGATCGCCTGCTCAAGAAAGCAGCGGTGCCTCGGCATAATTTCTTTTGAAATTTTCTCAAAAGAAATTTTTTGAAAATCATTAAGTACTTTCGCACTTTTGATACTGATAGCAGACGGATTCCGTCCATCTTCAGTCACTGACAAAATCTCATCGAGCGATGCTGCTGCAAGGAAATATTCGATCCCCTGCTCTCCCCTGCAAGAAAAGAACAACGCATTCATACATATAAAGTATATCAATAATAAAAAAATTCTCGCGACACCTAAGCGATTACGCGAGAGTAAGAAAAACAACTTTCAGGAATGTTGCCAGACCCCAACAACGCCGAACACCATATCCTTCAATTTCTTCGAGCCAGTCATAATGCGAATGATGAGCGGATGGAGAAGATTACGGAGCTTGTACGGCCGCCACATGGGATGTTCTTTTTTAGCAATATCCCAGAGCATTGCCCACAAATCTCCGACACGTTTTCTTTTACCGAAACGCTTCAGTAGATCGCCGAGACCTGGTGATTTTAATCTTGAACGAACTGCTTTTTTTCTCATAGGTAGTATTCCTCCTTCTATAATTTTACAATTAAAAGAATAGACACATCAATGGAAAAGAGCTATAAATGGCATATGGATGAGGCTCGCGAAACTAGTTGGAAATTCTATACAAGCTCTGCCGAAGCATGGGACGCGATGCTTCGTGATCTCCACGACGCCAAAGAAACTATCGATCTTGAACAATATATTTTTGTTGGTGATGTTGTTGGCAATAAATTCCTCGAGGTCTGCAAAAGAAAAGCGAGGGAGGGCGTACATGTGCGAATTTTTTGCGATGAAATCGGAAGCTTCGGACTTTCCCGCTCCGATGAAATTGAATCACTCAAAGAGGCTGGTGTTAAAATTCGTTTTTTTAATCCAATTATGCCTTGGAACGCAGGTGCTGAATCACTTTGGTATTTTAGAGATCACAGAAAACTTTTAGTAATCGATAGAAAAATTGGCTTTACAGGTGGCGCTTGCCTTGCTGAGGAAATGCGAAATTGGCGAGAAAGTCATGTAAGAATCGAAGGACATGTGGTCAAAGAAATGTCACATGCTTTCAATACGATGTGGAATAAAGAATATAAAAAACCCTTCTTCTACTTTCAAAAGAAAAAGAAAAATGTAGTTGAGCCTTTCTCTTACATCACCAACTCCCCTCTCCCCCGCAAAAGATTTATGTATCACGAACTGGTGCGAATCTTAAAAAGTGCCAAACATTATATTTATCTCACTACTCCCTATTTTCTTCCCGATCACCGCATTACCCGTCTCCTGAAAGCTGCCGCACGTAGAAAGAAAGTCGAAGTAAGGCTTTTGGTACCAGAGCATCCCAATCACCTTCTGGTAGACATAGGCGCTCGTACATTCTTCGATGAGATGCTTCGCTCGGGAGTTAAGATATTTCTCTACAAATCGATGATTCACGGAAAGACAGGAGTCGTCGATGGAAACTGGTCTACAATTGGTAGCCTCAACCTCGACAACGTTAGCCTTCGTTACAATTTCGAAGCAAATCTCGTATCGACAGATACCAACTTCGCTTTCGAACTTGAAAAACAGTTTATGACCGATCTTGGAAGCGCAAAGGAACTGACCCTTTCAGAATGGAGAGCTCGACCATTTATTCAGAAAGTTGTAGAGGCGCTCGTCTGGCCTATTAGAAAATTGCTATAGCTGAAGCTACTATTCAAAAAAGAAAACCGCAGGCTTTTGCCGGCGGTTTTCTTTGAGTTCACTTTATTGTTTCCTTACTTAATGGCAATCAAGTTTGATCGCGGAATCCAACAAGGTGATGATGATTTCCAAGGTCTAGTTCCTTCTCTTTCGAAGAGGAGTCTGGCATAGGCCATGTTTCCCTCGATTGTGTAGAGATTGATACCAAGTTTCGCTGCTTCATCGGCGTGGTAGTCAGTGTTGATCTGCATCACTCCAATGTCGTGTGTGTTTACAGTACCGCGGAAGATGTTTCCATCTGTGTCAGTCTGTCGGTCACGAGATTCACAAAATGCGATATTTGCCATGATCGGAATGTCTTTGAAGTATTCCTTAACGATAGCTGCAGTTGTGGTAGCATCGAGAACTTTGGGTTTATCTTTAACATCGTCCGCTGTGTTCTTAACGTTCGATGGGTTTGCAATGTACACTGTCGTCGTAGTCGTGGCCCCTGTTGCCGCAGGCAATGCTGCGAGTGTGCCTCCTCCCATGAATGTTGACGACGCGAGGAGACTGAGACCTGCTATGATTTCAATGATAAGCCTATTTTTAGTTCTTAATCCGCCGATGAGAAATTTCTGTCTTAAGGCGGTGCGTCTTTTCTTAAATTGGCGTCGCGACTATAGGTGACGCCGTTTCGAGAATCAACGCTTTCTTTTAGAAAAATTTGGCCGTTAAGCCAAGTTCTTTTAAAAGATTGCACTAATTTTCAATTCTCTCCTAAGGGTTTCCCCTTAAAGAAAAAACCAGATGAACTTCATCTGATTGGCATAATGATAGCAGATTTGAACCCTAAAGTCAAGCATAAAATGCGAAAAATAGAGGGATAAATTGAGATTTTATGGCTATATAGAGCCATATTATTATATTATATATTTGACAGAGTGTCTATAAAATTGTGTTGTTTTAGATGGGCTTTGAGCTCTTCCCTGCCCTGTCCGCCTAAAAGCCTACAAAGATCTGCCAAAGGCTCGCCAAAGCGACCAAACTCATGAGAATTACAACGAACCAACCAACAAAATTACTGAGTTTACTGTTCTTTCGGGCGCCCATTATCGCTTCATTACTACTTAAGATCACAATAAAGATGATCATGATCGGTGCTACCAAGCCATTTGCGATGGCGGAATAGATAAGCACCTTGATAGGGCTGACTCCAAGGAAAGGAATGAGAAGGCCACCGAGCATTGAAAGAATAATGACCCCATAGAAAGACCGGGCGGTGTGAAGCTTATGATAAAGTCCTTCTTTCCAGCCAAAAGACTCTGCTATAGCATACGCACTTGAACCGGCGAGTACTGGCAGCGCAAGAAGTCCGGTACCGATGATACCAAGAGCAAAGAAAAGGTAGGCAGCATTTCCAGCAAAGGGCCGAAGCGCAACAGCAGCCTGCGCAGCGGTGTCGATATTTGTAACACCATGCTTCCAGAGAGTTTGGGCACATACCGCGACAATAAAGAACATCACAAGGTTTGAAAAGAACATTCCAAACCAGACATCGAAGCGCATTCCAGCTATCTTCTCCGGGCCATCGTGCGCTCGAGCGCGAATTGTCCGTGCGCCTTTCTCAATTTCCTCTTCCACCTCCTGTGAAGTCTGCCAAAAGAAAAGATAGGGCGAGATCGTAGTACCTAAAATAGCGGTGATGATAAGGATTGTGCTTTTGTCTGCATGAAAATTCGGCACGAATGCGGCATGAAGAAGTGTTGTGAGATCAAAATGCACCACAAAGCCTGCAAGAATGTAGGAAACAAGAATAAAGGTGAGCCATTTGAGGTATGAAGAGTATTTTTTGTAGCTTATGAAGACTTCGAGGATCATCGACGCGATACCGATAAGGAGAACATAGACCCACGATGGAATGATCGGCAAAATAAGCTGTGAAGCTTCTGCCATCGCCGCAAGATCTGCTCCAATATTGAAAGTATTTGCTGCAAAAAGAAGGATTGTAGCAAAAATGAGAATGTTTTTTCCAAAATGGCGACGCATGTTTGATGCGAGTCCTCTCCCCGTTACAAGTGCAATGCGAGCACACATCTCTTGCACAAATGCCATGAGCGGAAATGTAAATGCAGCAAGCCAGAGATATGTAAAACCAGTCGATGCTCCTGCTTGCGAGTATGTAGCGATACCAGATGGGTCATCATCTGCTGCTCCGGTGATAAGACCTGGACCTAAAAGATTCCAAAATCTTCTTTTTGCCGGCCGCGGTCCTTTTTCAAGAAGATTATCGAATGCAATGACCTCATCCGCTTCTTTTTCGAGAAGTTTGGAAGCACCTTCAACACCTTTTTCAATATGCTCTTCTATAGCCATGGGATTTTATATGAAGAATAATGAGAATAGAACGATTTGTTATAAAGAAGTCGTGAAAATGCTTCAGCTTCAATGCGAGCACCGTTGATGGCAATGTGAGGTCTCACTTCTGGAGGAATACCGACGTACTCCATGATCTTGTCGGAATTGAGATCGCTTCGATTGTTCTTGAGAGGAAATGGCACTCCCCTTTTTTCCATATGGGCAAAACAGAGCGAATGAAGATCGATTGATCGGTGAGGAATAGATGCATCGATATGTGCTCTTTCTGCAGCCGCACGAATAAAGCTGATATCAAAAGAAGGGTTTTGCCCCATGAATGTATGGTCGGGAGATTTCGCCATCCATGCGAGAAAATCTTTCACTATTTCTGCTTCGGATTTGAGAGTTGGATCGAAGACCTTGTCTTTAGGTCGGCCATTTACTTCAAGAGCATCATCTGCGACATGTGCTTCCGGAAATGCAGCACATTCTTCATAGAATTCGTTTTGAGGATTTGAAAAATCAACAGCACCAATCGAGAGTATCGAATGTTTTCGCGGATCCGTTCCTGTTGTTTCGACGTCGACGACGAGCATGTTTTATAAGGAATTTATATGAATTATTTTATCACAGATATGTGCCTCAATATATTTTTTATCTTTTACAATTCCCCGCAATGTGATATCCAGCAGACTCTGCCTCAGTTTCTGTCTGAAAATAGATTTTATTTTTATCCATAATACGCGATGCGCCGTTACATCCTGGTAGATAGTATGCAGTACCGTTTTTTGAGGCGACAATAGGTCCTGAAGTATTTTTTGAGCTCACTGCTTTTACTGCCTCGCTTGAGGTTGCAGCGGCATATGCCTTGGCAAACCCTGCCTCCGCCGAAGCGTCCATATTCCGGACTTCTATAGGTGGATGCCCTTCCCTCGTCGAAAGTACCCCTAAGGCAAAGGAAGAAATACCGACCAATATGATTATGGCGCTTAGAATAAGCTCTTCTTTGTAGAGCTTCCAAGTGGTTTCGAAAAAGGACTTGATTTTTCGGGCAAAATCTTCTATAGTTCTGGTCACATATTAATTATAAGTTTCCCCGTCTAGGCGGGCAAGGACAACGAAATGGCAACCAAAAAAGCCGCAGGTACAGCGAAAAACCTGACCGATTCAAATCCACAATATCTAGGTATCAAGCTTTATGCCGGTGAAAAGGCAAAAGTTGGTTCTATCATTGTGCGCCAGCGTGGAACACGAATTCTCGCAGGAAAGAACGTGAAGCTTTCAAAGGACCACACAATCTTCGCTATCAAGGAAGGAAAGGTGGAATTTGGAAACAAGCGAAAGAAGAATTTTGACGGATCATTCACCGTACGAAAGATCGTAAATGTTATCTAAGGCACAATAAAAAACTGACTCCGAAAGGAGTCAGTTTTTTTGTGTCTGTTGTTTTGACTTATTTAGCAGAGACTTCGATTTTGAGAGTTGCGTGCTTGTCGCCAGCTTTTACTTTGACTTCATACTGACCAACTTCTTTGATAGCTCGTTCCATTTCGATGAAATGTGAATCGATGACTGAACCTGTAGATTCTTTGATGTATGTTGGAAGGTCTTCAATGTGAATTCCTGCAAAAAGGTGTCCTTTGTCATTTGCTCTTGCTTTGATCTCTACTGTCTTTCCTTCGAGCTCGTGGATATTCTTAGCGAGAAGATCCTCCTGGACTTTTCGTTCAGCTTCCTGAGCATTCTTGAGAACTTCAAGCTTCTTCATAGCCTCAGCTGTAGCAGTCTTTGCAGCGCCTTTTGGAATAAGAGAGTTAAGAGCGTATCCGTCTGACACGTCTTTTACGTCATATTTTCGTCCAACTTTTGCGATGTCTTTGAGAAGTATTACTTTCATATGTATTAACTATTGTTTCTTTGGTGCGGCAAAGTATACCCGAAAGAGGGCTTTTTGTCTAGAAAGTGAGACCTACTTATTTGTAAGAACCTCGATCGCCTTCTGGAGCTGTGTATCCTTGCCCGCCTTTATATCTTCATCAGTTGATGAAGCAAGAACTGATGGCATAAGCCCTTGTTCAGAGATAGATTTGCCATTTGGAGTAAGCCAGCGAGCTACTGTTACTTTAAGAGCTGCGCCGTCGTTTGAAATTGGAATGAGCTCCTGTACAGATCCTTTTCCGAATGTCTTTTCACCAACGAGCGTACCGACTCCATATTCACTGAGTGCTCCAGCCATAATTTCTGCAGCAGATGCAGAACCACCGTTGACAAGAATCGCCATCTTGAGATTGTCATTGAAAATATTGTAGCCGTAGCTTCGATAAATCTGCGGATCTTTGCTCTTACCGAAATCCTCAGTCACGATCGTTTTGCCAGGTGGCAAGAACCAGCTCGCCATATCTACCGCTGCTTCGAGATAGCCTCCTGGATCATTTCGAAGATCGAGAACTAGTTTGTCATAACCAGAATAGACGAAGTCGCGAAGCGCACCGCGGAAAAGATTTGGTGCATTGTCTGAGAAGCTGTCTACTTTAATAACGAATGTTTTGCTGTCCTCAAGCTTTTTAGTCTCTACAATTGGTACATTAATAGTGTCTCGCATCACGCTCACCACAACTGGCTCTGTTTTTCCTTGTCGTGAAAGCGTAAGTACAACACTCGTTCCTTTTTTACCGCGGATGAGATCTACCGCCTGATCGACTGTAAGGTTTGCAGCTTCCTGATCACCGATTTTAAGAATTGTATCGCCAGCAAGAATTCCCGCTTTTTCTGCAGGTGAATCTTTGAGTGGCGCAATGACAGTAAGAGTGCCGTTTGCAACCCCCACTTCCATTCCGACTCCTTCAAGGCTTCCAGAAAGTTCTGACTCAAGATTTTTGTTTTGGCTTGGTGTCAAAAAGATAGTGTAAGGGTCGCCAAGTGAAGCAACCATTCCCTGGATCGCGCCGTAGACTTCTGATTTTGTATCTGAAGTTGTTGCCTCTTTTGTTGTTGGTACGAACTCGCTGTTGACGATATTCCAGACTTTCCAAAATTGTGAGAAATCGACTCCACCTGGCTGGCCGTTAGAAGAATTATAGACACTTGATGGCACTGCAGAATCTGAAAGGATTGAAGGAATTCCTCTTTGTGCATCAACGAAAATTCCAGCGAAGAATGCGACTGTGATTGCAAAGACTGCGAGCGCAGCAATGCCGATTTTTTTAAGAACATTTTTATTCGAGTTTTGCATGTGTCTCATTATCTCAGATATAAAAGTGGCGAGCAAGAAATTTTCTAAAATAAAAATGAATAAAAAATTGCACCGATGTGGTGCAGTAATGAACTTATTTCGTGGTACCGCAGATCTCTGCAACACTCGGATAGAGCGAAGCAAAATCCGCGCCGTAGCCAAGACTGACATTGATCGGCCGACGATCCACCGTAAGTTGGCAATACGGGCAGACATTTCGATCGTATGTCGGCAAGCTGAGCGTGATGAGCGACTTTGCCCAGGGCACACCGAGTTTCTCGGCGATCTCTTTGTCCGTCATACCGCTGCGATTGCAGACAAACACGACTCCGGAAATAATAGCTCCCGCAGCGAGAAGAGCTTTCATCGCTTCCACAACTGACGCAACCGCGGTCGTGACATCTTCCACCACCACAACTCGCTTGCCTTTGACCACCTCAGCAAAGAGACGAGGCATGTAGAAACGACCATTCTCATCTTTCTCCACCCACACACTGCGAATCTGCCGACTGAGTCGAAGCGACAGGTGAACGGCGGTGGAATACGCCGGAATGATCGCTCCCAGAGCCGGTCCTGCAACAACATCTAGATCGGGAACACCGATGTAGATCTCGTGCGAAAGTGCGGTACAGATTTTTTCCGCCACATTCGGCCAGCTCCAAATGAGACTCTTGTCGAAATAATGCCCACTGTGTTTACCTTGGCCTGCCGGCTGCGGCTGTTTGAGAACGAAATGCCCTTCGCGGAGCACATCGATCTTTTTAAGATCAGGCAGAAGTTCATGCCGATCAGGGTCATTGGGATCCCGCGCTACTTGAATCATAGATTTTAAATGAACAATGTTGTGACGCTTTCATAGGTGCATCTTCCTAGCCTTGATCTAATCTCGGCGAGCTAAAACTAACACAGGTATGTGAAAAATCAATTATAAAAATTGCACCCTGAAGGTGCAGTAATGTTAGCGCCGCGGCGCAATCTCCTTGAGGAGATTTTCGTACGCCGCGAGAGGATCGGAAGCTTTCACCACCTGACTCGCGATAACGAGCTGGTCAGCGCCGTCTTCGAGAGCTTTCGAAGGAGTAACGATGCGTTTTTGGTCTTTCACATCTACACCTTGCGAACGTGTGCCCGGCACGACAAGATGCAACTTTTCGCCAAACTCTCGGCGAATCGCTGACACTTCGAGCCCGCTCGTCACAAAACCTGTGACACCAAGCTTCACACCGAGGCCAAGAAGATGAAGCATCTGCTCTTCGCAGGTACGCGATACACCAGTAGCGGCAAGCGACTTATCGTCGCGCGATGTGAGAACCGCGACACCGAGAAGCTTCATCTCTGGATATTTCGCAGCAGCTTCGACAGCCGCCGAAATAGTTTCCGGACCGTTGCTCTCGAGGTTGATATTGCACATGGCGATACCCATCTCCCCCGCAAGGGTGACCAGGCCGCGCACGACATCCGGCGTGTTGAACCACTTGTGGTCGAGGAAGATATTCGTTGCCTCCTCGCGAATCGCAGGCAGAAAACTCGGAAAAGCAAGCGGTAATTCTGGACCCACTTTATATCCCCATGGTGGGCTGGAGCTTTGCTTCAACCTGTCGACAATCGCGAGGGCTTTGTTTGCACTCGGCACATCAAGCCCGATGATTATTTTCTGTCCAACATTAGTCATATATAAGAGAACTATATTGTGGAGAGCTTTCGCTCGACCAATTCACATGAATTGGCTTCCCACATATTACAGAAATTCCTTCGCCGCGCAATCGGAATGTAGTATAATTTTTTCATGATCAAAACATTGCACTATAAAGATCTCGTATGGCACGATCTTGAGAATCCGACTCCCGGAGAAATCTCAAACATCATCGCTGAATATTCTCTTCCAAAAGAAGTCTCGGAAGAAATGCTCTCCCCTACCCCTAAGCAGCGTGTTGTTGAATTTCCAAACTGTGTCTACATCGTGATGCATTTTCCAGAACTTCGAAATCCAAAAAATCGCGAGCACCGCAAAGAAATCGATTTTATCCTTGGAAAGAAATTCATGATCACGGTGCACTATGACAATATTCACCCGATCGACACACTCAAAAATTCAATCACTGATGATTTCACTATCGAAACAAAAGGTGCGGACTATAATGCCGGACACATTTTCCACAAACTCATTAAAGATCTCTACCACAATCTTCTTCACGACGTTGAAGTCATCAAACACGCGCTTGATAGCGCTGAAAACGAGATTTTCAAAGGTCACGAAAAGAAAATGGTGGTGGCGCTTTCAAAAGTCCATCGCGATATTCTTCGTTTCAAAAATGCTATTGCTCCACATCGCGAAGCGATCGTTTCTCTTTTTACGATCATCAGAAGCTTCTTCGGTGACACATACGAATATTTCATCCACGACATGTCGAGTGAGCTTCAGCGTGTTGAGCGCCGCATGCAATCAAACAAAGATCTTCTTGAAGAACTTCGCGACACAAACGACTCTCTCCTTTCATCAAAACAAAATGAAGCCATCAAAGGTCTTACAATGATGGCCTTCATTACTTTCCCACTCACGCTCACAGCTGCGATCTTTTCAATGGATACAAAATATATGCCAATCGTCGGCATGCAACATGATTTCTGGATTATTATTGGAATCATGGGATTCATCGGTCTCGCATGTATGGCATTCTTAAGTTACAAAAAGTGGCTCTAATCGATGGACATCTTTCTTCACAACACTCTCACAGATAAAAAAGAAAAATTCACCCCTATCAAACAAGGTGAAGTGTCTCTTTATTCGTGCGGGCCGACAGTTTACAACTATCTCCACATCGGCAACCTCCGCGCGTACGTCTTTGCAGATATTTTAAAGCGCACATTTGAATATGACGGATACACAGTACATCACATCATGAATGTGACAGACATCGGACATCTCACATCTGACGCAGACGAGGGTGAAGATAAAATGGTGAAAGCTTTGAAGCGCGAAGGAAAACCAATGACTCTCGAAGGGCTTCGTGATGTCGCAAACATCTACTGGCAGAAAGCGCACGAAGATATGCAAGCTTTGGACATCGAAGATGCTGAGAAGAACCCTTTTGCGAGCGATGAAATTCCCGTACAGATAGAACTCATTCAAACACTTCTTGATAAAGAATATGCGTATCAGATTTCTGATGGAATTTATTTTGATACAACAAAGTTTCCTCACTACGGCGAGCTTGGCGGTGTAAAAAATGAATCCACATCCGAAATGGAATCGCGCATTGGTATAAATAGTGAGAAGAAAAATCCGCGTGACTTCGCTCTTTGGAAATTTGCAGACAAAGATGGAATTGGTTTCGATGCGCCATTTGGAAAAGGCTTCCCCGGCTGGCACATCGAATGTTCTGCAATGAGCATGAAATATCTTGGACACCATTTTGATATTCACACAGGTGGTATCGATCATATTCCCGTGCACCACAACAACGAGATCGCACAAAGCGAAGCTGCAACTGGAGAAAAATTTGTAAACTACTGGATGCATAATGCACATCTCACGATAGCAAATGGGGACAATAGCGAAAAAATGGCGAAATCTGGCGACAATTTTCTTACTCTTGATTTCCTAAAGAAAAATGGGATCTCTCCTCTCGCCTATCGCTACTGGCTTCTTACTGCTCGCTATTCAACACGCATGGACTATTCAACCGAAGCGATCAAAGGTGCACAAACTGCATACGAGCGTCTCACAAATTCTCTCGCGAGCTTTCCCGATGGAGGAAAAATTGACGAAACTTACAAAGAAAGATTTTCTAAAGCAATAAACGATGATCTCGACACACCAAAAGCTCTCGCACTTACATGGGAACTTATTCGAGATAAAAATATTTCTGAGGCAGATAAGAAAGCAACGATTCTCAATTTTGATAAAGTGTTCGGTCTCAAGCTTGGGCAAATAAAAAAAGAAGATAAAGATAACATTGAGATTCCAAAAGAAGTACAAGAGCTTCTTCACTTCCGCAAACTCGCACGCGAAAGCGGCGATTTCGCACAATCTGATGCAATCCGCAAAGAAATTCAAAACAAAGGCTATTCTGTGAAAGATCAGAAAGACGGCACACAGCTATTGACGAAAATATAAATCTCTGGCAATATTTTTTGCATATGAAAACTGTTGTCCTTTGCGGAGCCTCGCTCTGCTTTACCTTGGCATGCATTGCTGTACTTTTCGGGAGCGCGATGAGCGATATCTCCTTCAAATGCAGCGTCTTTGCAATCACGATCGATCTCATGTCGTTTTATGGCGCAACGCTTGCGATCAAAGAAACTCAGACGGGTCCAGTCACCATCATAGAGTTCTGGACATTCGTCGTGCTCGTGTGCTTCACTCTCTGCAGTTTCGGTCTTATCGGCAACGATCTCCCCGGCGAGCTTGAGGCGAACATCGCCATCACAGGCATGCTTTTCGGTCTTCTTTTCGCCGGCATTAACTGGGCACTCACCACGAAGCACAACAAAACCATCGCCAAAAAAGCTAGCCAAGAAACCCTCATCTGACCGAAAACCCTTCGGTCAATTTTTATTCCATTCGAAGAAATGTCTCGGCCATCACGAGATCTTCCGGCGCAGTAATCTGGAGCCAGAAGCGACACTGTACTGCTTTTATTTTCATTTTACCTTTCGCAGAAAGAATTGTCTGCGGCAAACCAAATTCGCCATTTGGTATTGCAACCATTTTCTCATCAAAAATTTTTGGAGTAAGTGAATACATTCCGGTACAAATAAATCCTTGTTCATCGCTTGGATATTTTTCAATAATCTCAAGTATATGTCCTTCATTATCGAAAATGACTTTTGCTTTTCCTTTAAGGCTTTCTGTCTCTCGCACGCCAATTGACCATTCATACTTAAGCGCTTCTTCCATATCTTCACGAGAATAAATATCATCGCCCATAATAACCAAAAACTTCTCTTCATTTTGAAGATGTTCTTTGCAGAGTGAGAGTGAGTGTGCGGTACCCTTAAGTTCTTCTTGAACTACGTAAGAAATTTTCTTTCCTTTATATGACTCTCCAAGATGATCTATAATTTTGTTTCGAAGATGCCCCACAACAATAACAACCTCAGAAATTTTTAGAGGCAAAAGATCGAGCTTGTGTTCAAGCAAAGTTTTTCCAAGGACTGTAAGCATCGGCTTTGGTGTCTCGTGACTTAAGTGCCCCATGCGTGTTCCCTTTCCTGCTGCAAGAATGACTGCTTTCATAGTGCGCAAAAGTATAACAAAAAAGCTCTTTGATGCCCAGAAAATGACTGAAAATAAGCCTAGGTTTACTTACCCACATTTTGCCCACACAAAGTCCACGCTTGTAAGCTTTTCGACCACTCACAAAGTGATAAACTTATGGAGAACAAAAAATGCCAGTCAAAACTATAAAAGTAAATCGAATAAAAATTCCTCCTCAGCATCTCGAAAGCGAAATGGCGCTTCTTGGTGCAGTCATGCTTCGCCCAGAAAGCATTTACGATATTTCAGACATTATTTCTCCTGATACTTTCTATGCGAGCAAACACGCAATCATTTACAAAGGAATGCTCGAACTTTTTCAGAAAAATAATCCAATCGATCTTCTCTCTCTTTCCACTCGCCTTTCTGAAATTGGTGCACTTGAAAGTGTTGGTGGCCGTACATATCTCGCCGAACTCATTCAATCAGTACCATCTGCTTCAAACGTCACACATTACGCTGAGATCGTGCAGCGAAAGCATATGCTTCGCCGTCTTATTGAGGCGTCAGAGAAAATAAATGACATGGGATACGACGAGAACGAAGACCTCGAAGTCATTCTCGACCAAGCAGAAAAACAAATTTATGATGTTACAAACTTTTCTGGGGTGCACAAATTCATCGACATCAAAGATACACTCACAGAAGCGTGGGACCGTCTCGAAAAACTCCATCATTCAACAGACGAACTCCGTGGTGTGCCAACAGGTTTCAAAGAACTCGACAACATGCTCTCTGGTTTTCAAAAATCAGATCTCATCATTCTCGCCGCTCGACCTTCGATGGGAAAAACCGCGCTCGCACTCGACATCGCCCGCCAAGCAGCGGTGTATCATAATATTCCTGTTGGAATATTCTCTCTTGAAATGAGCTCACAGCAGCTTGTCGATCGTATGCTTGCTGCAGATTCAAAAGTAAATGCATGGAAACTCCGCACGGGAAAACTTTCGATCGACCGCGACTTCGACAATATCCGCGAATCTCTTGATCGTCTTTCAAAGGCCCCTCTTTTTATCGACGACCAGCCAGGAAACAACATTCTCAAAATGCGAGCCGTTGCGAGACGTCTTAAAAGCGAGAAAGGTCTTGGAATGATCGTGATCGACTACCTCCAGCTTATGACACCAGTTGGATCATATAAAAATTCAGACAACGTAAACCAACAAGTAACAGAAATTTCGCGCTCACTCAAGCAACTTGCCCGCGAACTTGAAGTGCCCGTGCTTGCTCTCTCACAGCTTAACCGATCCGTAGAAACTCGAGGCGGAGACGGCCGACCAAAACTTTCCGACCTTAGAGACTCTGGTTCAATCGAACAGGATGCCGATGTTGTTATGTTCATTCACCGTGAAGACAAATACAAAGAAAATTCTGACAAGCCAAACATCGCGCAGATCCACATCGACAAGCACCGAAACGGACCAGTGGGTACAGTAGAACTCTTCTATGATGGCGAACGTACAACATTCCTCAACCTTGAAAAAGCAAACTTCGGTGATTTCATGGGTGGAAATGATTCTGGCGGATTCTAGACATGAACAGCTTCGAAAAACTTTTGAAAATTTTTGAAGAATTTCCTGGTATCGGGCCGCGACAAGCTCGTCGTTTTGTCTATTTCCTTCTTTCAAAAGATCCTCAATTTCTTTCTTCTTTTTCAGAAAATATCGTAGATCTTAAAAAAGAAGTCGCTCAGTGCAAAGAATGCTTGCGACATTTTGTAAAAAAAGGACAGAGTAACGATTCTCTCTGCTCAATATGTGCCGACAGCGGCCGTGACCATTCAACACTTATGGTCGTCGCAAAAGATACCGATCTCGCTGCAATTGAAAAATCTGAAAGTTTCGAAGGATATTATTTTGTACTCGGCGGTCTTGTGCCTATCCTTGAGCGAAACCCTGAAAGACGCGTCCGCGCTAATGAGCTTCATAAAGCAATCGAGAGAAAAGCAGCGTCAGGACTTAAAGAAATTATTTTTGCTCTCTCTGCTACAAACGAAGGAGAAAACACTTCCCTTTTTCTCACAAAATTTCTCGAAGAAGATACAAAAAAATTTGATATAAAAATTTCACATCTCGGCCGCGGACTTTCTACCGGAAGCGAGCTTGAGTACGCTGACAAAGACACAATTAAAGCAGCACTCGCAAATAAAAAATAGCCCACCAATGTGAGCTTTAAGCTGTTACCAACTCTTCGGTAGTTTTTCCCTGTTCCTGCGCGATAAGCCGCCGGTACGTTTTTGCAGCTTCGATACGAATCATTTTCGCCAGATATTCTTCGAGCGGCGTAATGCTCGGATTAATCGAAAGTTGGCTGTGACCAACCTTAAGCGAATGCTTGTAGGGCTTTGTGTCGCCGAGGTTGAGAACATGTAGGACCAAGTTCCACTGCTTCTCGATTGTGCCACTGGATGCGATGGGCATAAACGAACAGAAGACGATCATGTCGACTCCAGCTCGTCGAGCAATGCCTTCGACCGTCTGTGAAAGCATGACATAATCGCCGATAGCGATATCTCGGAGCCGCGCCCGTTCTCTATTCTCGATGACGACTACGCTTGCGTATTCCCCTAAGTGATAGAAGAAACCACGTTCGATGCGATCAGTGAGAACGCGTATTTGCTCATTCACATCGAGCACACTAACACCGATCCGGAGCTTCCTACCGAGTTCTCGACTTAGCCTCTTTACGTCTTGCTGACGACGAAGGTGCGTCTTCAAAAGTTGCACCACAACGAGGATCGCCAAAACGACGATGACTATAAATGAGTTTGTATTCATAAAAGATCAGAATGAAAACATCTAACCTCAAATGCAGATAAAAATCAAATAAAAATTGCCCGACTTTATGCGGGCGAAAAAAGTTCAAGGAATTTCTTAAGACGGATCGGAAATTCCGCAGAATAGAAAGTTGTCACATCAATCGCACGAAATGTAACGATCGAATCTTCACTGTGTGACAGAATTCCATCATGACAATGATAAAGACTCACACCATATACACCCGAAACTTTCATCACAAGATACATTTCGAGAATATGAGGGTGAGCGTACTTCATGACAGTCTGCCAGTCAGAGTTTACTTTTCTTCCCTGAAGCAGACAAGTGATTTCTGCTTCATAGCCACCATAAGGCACCACCTTAAAAACACCATCACTTTCAATAGCCTTTAGAAGCATGTTCTCAAAGCTATCGCGAAGATGTCTTTCTGGGGAGTCTTTTGGTGAATGAAAAGCATCTGGCATGCAGACCACTAAACCAATACGGCATTTTGTTTGCATAGAGCTTTTGTTTCACTTTAAGTTAATCACATGCAGGGAAAAAGAAAAGCGCGGCGCCTACAGGCGTCGCGCTTTTCTTTT
>JARIGV010000012.1 GCA_029288615.1 Candidatus Tayloriibacteriota bacterium | reverse complement strand
AAAGTATAAGGATGTGATATGAAAAAAAGTTTTTTATTTTTAATGATTACACCGCCAGCTTGGGAAGGGGTGGGGAAACGGTAGTTTCCCGTGGAGGAAAGCAGCGAGCAATTATCCTATTGCGAGTGTTGAGAACCGTGGGTTCTTAAGGAGGAGTGAAGCGACGACGGCTGGAGGAAAAGTTTATCTTCACTCAAAACAAAATCCCCGTTCCGGGGATTTTGTTTTTTTATATGCGGGTGTATAGTCACTTTGATATGAAAAAGAATCCTGTTCTTTCTGCGATGTCTTCTGTCGGCGGATCGGTGCATTCTCATCACTTAGGAAACAAAAGCCGAAATGTAGTATTTTTGGGACCAATACTACAAGGATTTATTACTCCTGATACTCTCACTCTCGATTCGTGTATACCTGCAGAATTTTCTCCACAACCTGCGCCGGCCAGCCTTCATCCTATGGCGGCTCGTATCGCTCGTCAGTAAGCCCTCTTTCAGAGGGTATTTTTTGTGTTAAAATCAGGCTATGGAAATACTCGAAAAAATATTCGGCAGCGCAAGCAAGGTAAAAATAATGAAGCTTTTTATATTTAATCCAGCACTTTCTTTTGATATAAAAACGATCGCAAAAAAAGCGAAAGTTCCTGAGAAAAAAGCAAAGTCAGAAATTTTTCTATTGAACAAAATAAATCTTTTAAAAAAGAAAGAAGTGAAAAGTGAAAAGGGAAGGAAGGTGGCAGGTTTTACTTTGAATCCAAATTTTCACTACCTCGAAGCGCTCCGAGAATTTCTTCTCAAAATTTCTCCACTCACAGACGATGAGATAATAAAAAAATTGTCACGCGCGGGACGCCTCAAGGCGGTGGTTGTGTCGGGAGTTTTTATTCAGGAGTGGGAAGCGAGAGCAGACATACTTGTGGTGGGAGATCGACTCAAGAAAAATCTTGTTGAGAAAACAATGCGAGAGATCGAAGCGGAACTCGGGCGAGAGATTTCGTATGTAGCACTCGACAGTGCTGACTTCAATTATAGAATTGGCGTCGGAGATAAATTGATGCGCGATATTTTTGATTACCCACATCAAATCATTTTCGATAAGGTGGGTTTGCCTATTTAAAATTTGAAAAAGTTAGCAAAAGTGAAGTTTCCACAGCGGCCACACAGGCTGCTGTTTTTGTTGTATAATTAATGGTGTAGATATTAATAGGTCGCTTTATAAAAATTATCAAAAACTAAAATGATTCAAGATTCAGGTGTGATGCTCCAGGCCGCTTTCACAAATTTGTGGACTGGCGTTATCACTTTCATTCCAAACATCATCATCGCGATTGTGATCTTCATCGTCGGATGGATTATCGCTTCTCTCATTGGAAGCGCGATCGAGCAGGTGTTTGCGAGCATTAAGGTTGATACTGCACTTCGAAAGGCAGGACTCGATGATGCATTGGCACGAGCGGGAATAATTCTCAACTCAGGAAAATTTATCGGAGGTCTTGTGAAGTGGTTTGTGATCATCGTTTTCCTTATCGCTTCATTCAATGTTCTCGGACTTAATCAGGTGAATGATTTTCTCCGTGGTGTTGTGATTGATTACATCCCACAGGTCATTGCTGCGGTTCTCATCCTTCTTGTAACAGCAGTTATTGCTGATGTTTTGCAGAAAATTATTTCAAGCTCTTCAAAAGCTGCAGGAGTTCGCTCTGCAAATCTTTTGGGAAGCATTGCAAAATGGATCATTTGGATCGGTGGCCTTCTCGCTGCAATAAGCCAGCTCGGCATTGCGCAGTCAATCATCCAGACTCTCTTCACTGGGGTAGTCGTTGCACTCTCAGTAGCATTCGGACTTGCATTCGGTCTTGGCGGACAGCAGGCAGCTTCTGATGTCATTGCAAAAGTACGACAGGAAATTTCTGACCGGCAGAGATAAGATCTCTATAATAGGGCTCTAAATGAGGGTAAAGGCCGGGCACGCAAAGCGTGCC
>JARIGV010000002.1 GCA_029288615.1 Candidatus Tayloriibacteriota bacterium | reverse complement strand
CAATAATGCTGGCATTTTTTATAATAAAAAATCGCTCCACGATGGAGCGTTAGATTGTGCTTTCGGAAAGTGCAGGAGGCGGTGCGAAGGTGAGACCCTCTCTGATTTTTTTCTGAGCCATCGAGGTAAGTGCAAGCGCACAGGCTTCCAGGCTGCAGCATTTGCCGAGTGTAATCTGCGTGCAATTTCCAGGTCCTAGTGACCAGACGTGGATTTCAATTTCTCGTGTTGCATCGCGCTCTTTGCAATGATCGCATTTTTCTGGGATGGGTTGTGCCATACTGCACCCAGTTTAGAAGAATGAGGCATGATGTCAAATGAGATCAATATTTTCTTGAACGGGGGTTGTAACGATAACTTTATTTTCTTTTGAAATATAGAAATCTATTTCGGTACGCAGACCGAATTTCTTCTCAAAATACATTCCAGGCTCTATTGTGTAGCCAATATTTTTTGAAAGTGTTCGATATTCACGCCAGTTGATTCCTGGAAGTGTCCCGTGTGGATGATCAAATCCAAGAGAATGTCCGACTGTGTGTTTAATATTCTCACCAAAACTTTTTTCTCCTAGAAAGTCGTGTGACGCTCGATCGATATCAAGGCCGCGTGGAAGGGAATTCTTTGTAAGAAATTTTTTTATTGTTTCGACTGCTGTGTCTCGAGCATCTCGCAGAATCTGCCATTTTTTCTCGATGTCTTTCGGAATTCTACCCACGCTGTTTTTTGATATTTTTTGCTTCGGCAAAAAATAAAACATCCAAGTCATATCAGCGTAGGGAGTATTCTTCTTATCAAGTCTTGCCCAGATGTCGAGAAGGATAAGTGAATTATTTTTTAGAAGAAGCCCTTTCTTTTTAGGAAAATAATGCACAGCAGATGTGTTCTCACGAAAGGCAACAATCGCAAATTCTTTCTTGTCATCATTTATAAGTCCGTGCGCTCTATATCTTTTCTTTATAAAAATAAGAACTTCAGACTCGCTGACATTTTTGTGCGCAGACAAAAATTCTTTGACGTCGTCTTTTACAAGACCTAGTTTCTGTGCAGCTTCCTCGTGATCTTTGATCTGTTTTTGGTTCCAAATTTTTGACATAGGATTGTTTTTCATATTATATATGCCCGATATGAGTAGGGCACTTTTTCTTGGTCAATGCGATAGTACATTATCGTTTGTTGGTATCTATATCTCCAGTCAAAGCAATGTCCTTTGCAACGAGCAGACTGTGATGAATGCAAAGGCCGAATCTGATCTCAGGTATCACCCAGTGATTCATTTTGTTGAATGGCGCAGGGAAATGACTCTCGAAAGAAAATGTGAGATACCTAAGTTGCCAAAAAAGCTTCGCCTGTAATAACAGGCGAATTTTTATTTTATGAAGGTGAACATTCCGTTCTTGTAGATGACTTCTTCGCTTCCGTCAGTCATGTAAGCTGTAACAGTACGCGGTGTTGTAGAAACAATATCGGTATGTACTGATGAGTTATTGAAGCCGAGTTCTTCCCAGTCTTCAGGATTGAGTGTTGAAGGGTCGTCAGCGAGACAATCATGATATGCATTTCCGAGAGCAATATGAGTGTTACCATTTGGCCCACCAACATTTTCATCGAAAAGAGTTTCCGCCATAAATTTTGTAATACGAGAGAATCGTTTATCAGTGAGAGAGAATTCTCCAACTTTATCAGCATTTGCAGTTGCGATCATTTGTTTCAAAACTTTTTCATTCTGCTTTGCTTTCGCTTTGACTACTTTGCCATCTTTAAACCAAAGCTCAACTCCGGTGATGAGGTTTCCGTAGCGGTAGAGTGGCTCTGAGAATCTGATCCAGCCGTTTGTGCCACGCCAGTCTGGGGAAGTGAAGAGCTCAAATGATGGGATATTTCGTCCTGAGCCACCCATCCATTTTCGTCTTTTGCCAATTTGTACCCAAAGGTCTACATCGGGACCAACGACATGTACTTTCTCCATTGGAAGTGAGTTGAGTTTTTTCTGTGCTTTCTCAACCATTGCAAAAACTTTTTTCCATTCTTTGATCGGATCTTTTTTATCAAGAAAACATGCTTTGATAATCTCATTCCAATATGTTTTAAGCGGCATACGTGCTTCTTTTGCCATTGCAGGTGTACCGTAAAGACAGAGAGACCAAGTGAATTTTCCTTTATTTTCCTTTTCATTTCGCCAGTCCATGTATGGTTTGAATGCCTGGCCACGAAGCATTATTTTTTTTGGATCGATACCTTTGAGAATATGTTTGTTTGTGTCAGAGAGAACATAAATCGAATGATCGATCTCGTCGATAAGACCTTTGAGATATTTAGAAGGGAAGTATGAAAGTTGTTCGTCTTTTGCGATCTCGTAGAAAAGGCGAGAGACGTTAGAATTCTGCTTATCATATGTATCGCGATCGTCGGGAATGTAATTTTGAATGACATTTCCTCCGGCTTTAATGATCGCTTTATAGAGCTCGGTGTAAAGAGGTCGGGCATATTCATTACATGTGAGGTAGACAGTTTCTCCTTTCTGGACTCCTTTTCCACCACCAAGTGCAAAATTGATCATGACTTTTGCATAGTTTTCTAGAATTTTCTTTGATGGAACGTAATCTTTTGCCATTGGATTTATAGATTAGGAATAATTTGTTCTCTTTTAATTTTCTTATGTAACCACGGTGCACATTTTGACGCAAGGAGAGTGAGCGAGAAAACCCAAGCTCCAAGGGCTATGCCTGCAATGACATCGGTCGCATAATGCACATCAAGATATACTCGTGAGAAGCAGACGGTGATGATAAGGAGTATGTTACATGTTACGAAGATGAAGCGTCGAAGCCCTGAAGGAATTTTTGGAGTAAATGTATGAATGATAATGAGGAAAAAAAGTGTTGAGAGAGTAGCATGACCTGAAGGGAAACTAGAATCGGAAAGAGTAATCATACCAGCAGGCGGTCGTGGTCGAAGAAAAATAATTTTTGTGAAGAAGACGAGAATATATCCCGTTAGAAGTGAGAGTGTCAAAGAAATACTTTCTCGAGTTCGTTTTTCAAAGTGAAGAAGGAGACAAAGTAATCCAACAAGAACAATAAGCTGCACTTCACCGATATTCCCAATGATGAGCATGACTTTATCAAAAAGAGGCGAATGAAGTCGGTCAATAATCCTTTCTGTGCGCATATCAAAAGATCCAATAATTTGTGATCCTTTTGCAAGTGCTTGGCCAATACTTGTAAAAACATAGATTGAAACAATGTTTGTGACGAGGAGCTGTATGTCGTAGCGAGAAAGTGTGAAGCCTCGCTTTTTCATATATTGAACAAGAAGAATGAGCGCACCTACAATAAGTGTTGCAAGAATAATAAATTTTCCAATAACTGGTGCTGCCACTTCAAAGCTTCTGCCGAAAATATATCCAACAGAAACGAAAATGGTGGCCCATGCAAAGCAACCGCTTGTACAATAAAAAAGGAAAGTAGAAGTTTCGATGCCAGATGTTCCAGCGATGAAGGGAGCAAGTGAACGAGTGACTCCATTAAGTCTTCCGAAAAAAAGAGCTTTTCCTGTGTGCTCTCGGACAAGTTTTTTTGTCGATTCAATAAGACTTTCTTTTACAAAAAATTTCCCGCCGTGTTTGCGAAGAAAACTTTCACCGTACTTTTTTCCAAGATAATAACTTACTACATCTCCAAGTATTGCACCCACCGCTGCGAAGGCGAGCATGAGAAGAAATGCTACAGCTTTCCTTTTGGCAAAGAATCCTCCGATGACTACAATGGTCTGCCCAGGAATAATAAAACCTGCAACTGGAAGGGATTCGAGAAAGCCAGAAACAAAGACTATGTAATAGCCGAGTGTTTGGAAAAGCGGGCCGTGAGCCGAAAGAAAATCAAGGACTATTTTTTCCATGTGGCACTGATTATATCACAGAGAATAAGGCTTTTTTAGAAAGAGAAATTATTGTTCCGTGAAAAATATTATGTGGATAATCTTCTCGCAATTTTGTGGATGAGGTTCATAATATAAGTATAAAAGTCGTTTACAAATTTAAGTAGCTTCAAAAAATATTATGAAAGCTCTTCATATGGTTACGTTTATCCTCCTCGCTGTTGGAGGACTCAACTGGCTTCTCGTCGCATTCGGCTGGAATCTTGTTGATGCAATCTTCGGTGCGGGATCTACGCTCTCGATGATCGTCTACGTTCTCGTTGGACTATCGGCAATCTACGAAATTGTCACACATAAAAAGAATTGCAGAATGTGTGGGGGATCCTCAATGTAATTCACTCCTCATCTGTAATAAAAAAACACCCCGCTTATGCGGGGTGTTTTGTATTGGTTCCGGCAAGCCTTGTCTTATGTGAAAGTGGGTGCATCAGGCTTATTCCAAGGAATAAAGCGCATATAATTGCTCCCTTGTTTATTATAAACGAAGGCAGTCGAAGCCTATTCTTGAAGACGGCCAAAAAGAAAAAAATTACATTACAAAATTATTTTTTTATTGCGTAATTTTTGTATGGTGAAAAAACGAAGAAATTTGTTCTTAGTCAAAGAAATTGACGAGATACTGATCAATTGTTCGTTGGTCGAGATCGTAGAAATTTTTATTTTGATCGTGAAGATATGTTGCGAGTGCAATACCAACATAACGCCAGTGCCAAGGCTCATACACATAATAAGAATTGTGAGGAGGATAGGAAAGAATGAAACCATATTTATATGCATTAGCGACAAGCCATGTATATGCATCAGTCTTTTCAAACCCTGTGAAAGAGCCACCAACTTTTTTTGTTGTAAGGTCGAAAGCTGTGCCGAGCTGATGTTCTGAGTATCCTTGATCAGCTGAGAATGAATTTGCTGTTCCGGCGCCATATGTCACTTTATATGTAGACTTAAGTGATGACTGATCATTAAAAGATCGATACGCGGAAACAACAAGAAGATTTATATTGCTTGAACTTGCAGAAAGAAGCATTCCTTGCAGATGAGGCATGATGTCTGTAAGTGCCATGTATGTTCTGCTTTTTTCAAATGTAAATTCTGGAGCGATCGGAGTGAGAGATTTAGGAACATAATTTTCATTGAGGAAATATACTTTCGAATATTTCTCAAGAAGCTCAGGATCGGTCTGTGAGAGTTTTGTGAGAGTGCTCACTGTGCCAGAAATGCCACCGACTTCATTTGCGAGAGCTGTGACTTTCTGTGTTTGATCTTGAAGGGAAGTTGAAAGGCCGTTTTTTTCATCACGAAGCTTGCTGTAGTTTATAGTGAGTGCCTGGAGAGAATTATTAAGAGAATCATTGCTCATTTTAAGCACGGAATTTTCTCGAAGAAGAAGATAATATTTAAAACCCAAAAATCCTGCTGTGACAGCAAGAAGAAAAGCGACAATGATCGCAATATCTTTTGAGACTCTGTCTGAAATGAAATCTTTAATCTCTTTCATGTCCCGATATTATATCAAAATTTCTTATGTACGTTTGTCGCTTCTCTTCCATTCGAGAAGTGAACCGGCTTTACGTTCCATTTTGTCTGCTTTGCGAATGAGCTTTTTATTTTTTGAAGGAATAAGCTCAAAGTGGTTGATGGTGTCGAGCTTCACTGCAATTTCATCGAGATTTTCTTCGCTCGTTATCCAATTTTCTCCAAAAATAGTAAGGTCGAGCGGGACAGAATATGAGCGTAGAGTTTTTTTGCCGCTTTTGTTGTCGAAGTATTCATGGAAGTAGGAAAGGGCGAGCTCACGGAGTGTTTTGTAAATCGGATCGCGAAAGCGAATGGTTGCATGATTTGTTTTCGAGATCGCTCCCCAAAATCCATTTCTCTTATAAAGCGCTACGACATGATCAGTATCTGGCGGTACAGTTTTAAGATCCATAAGAAGTGGTTTTTCTCCTTGAAGAAGAAGTGCGGCAGCAGCGATGAGGGCTCCCTCAAGACAGTGTGCTTTTTTCTCGCGAAGAGTGCGACGCGGCGACATGTATGTTTCACCTTTTTTCTCGTAATTTGCAGGAATTGTGTCGAGAAAATTCTGAATTTTTATTGGAGACGACAGTTTTTTGAGAATGGCTAATTCTTTTTTTGTGAGCCCGAACATTCTCTAATAATAGCGTCTTTTGTGAAATAAAATAGGCAAGATTACGAAACAAAATTCTTTTTTGTAAATATCATTGACAATACGGGGTAGAATAGTATTTTTCAGTGGTATTTATTCTTTATTGGCAGTTATTAAGTAAAAATATGAAGAAATATTTTATTAGTTTTGCTTTGCTTGCAGCTTTTGCTTCTTTTGGGGCAGGAGAGGTGCATGCAATTAGTGCACTTCCATCGATTACACTTCTTGGAAATACAGATGTGACAGTTAATGTTGGAGATACATATACAGACGCTGGAGCAACTGCAGTTGATGTATTTAACAATGACATTACACCAAATATTGTCACTACAGGTCTTCCGATAGATACATCTGTCGCGGGAGATTACACGATTACTTACAATGTAACTGACGCGCACGATGAGGACAATATCCTTCATGCAAATCCAGTGACTCGAACAGTGCATGTAGTACAGCCTGCACTCGTGACAATCCGAGTACACAAGGTCACAAACCCAGAAAATGTCGATAAAGATTTTACTTTTACAGTACGACAGGGAACATCTGGAGAAGGAACGATCGTTGCAACTTCGACTGCAAATGCAAAAGAAGGTGGCAATGATGCAGTCTTTAGCAATCTTCCAGCAGGAGATTACACAGTGACAGAAGATGTTCCAGAATATTGGACTCTTTCAAATGTGTCATGTGTCTACGATGAATCAGAAGGTTCACAGATCTCAAACGGTGAGGCCGTATATCTTCATGACAATGGAGATGAAGCAGATTGCACATTTACAAACACAGCAACTCGCGGAAGTATCAAGGTTGTGAAGGTTGTATTGCCGGCGGACAGCGATATACCTGTAACGACGGATACTCACACATTTGGTGTCATTCTCGCGCAGGGTGATTCACAGTTTGCTCCGCATTCAATTAGTGTTGGAAATGATGTTCTCTTCGAAGGTCTTTACCCAGGAATTGAATACACACTTCGAGAAACGGCTGATTCTGATTACACGACAGTCTCAATTCTCCCTGACCAAAACAGCGATACTTCTGGCGCGCAGATTACTCCAGAGGCTGGTGTAACAACGGTTGTGACAATTACAAACAGACAGAATGTTTCTATGACAACGACACCAACTGACAACACAAGCACAACAACAGACACAGTTATTCCACGTCCAGGAGGAAATCGAAGATCTGGTGGACAGGTTCTCGGTGCTGAAATCGGCCCAGGTGATGAGTCAGGAGGATCATGTACGCCATACCTCACAAGCTTCATTAAATTTGGAGCAAATAATGATTCAGAACAGGTTAAGAAACTTCAGACATTCCTTAACGGATATGAGAATGCAAATCTTACTGTAAACGGTGTCTATGATCAGGCGACATTCGATGCTGTAGAAAAATTTCAGAGCGCAGAATCACTCTATGTTTTGAAGCCTTGGATTGATGCAGGATTTCCTGACACTGTTGCAACAGGATATGTCTACAAGACAACGCTTTGGAGAATTAATTCTCTTAATTGCGCCGGTGTTACTCTTCCAATGCCAAAACTTCCGTAGAGAAAATAAACTCACACTACGAACAAATGCCGAACTTCCCAAAGTTCGGCATTTGTGTTTTAATTAGTAAACACTAATCATGAAAGATTTTCTAAAACATCTTTTCGTGCCACACGAGGGAAATGACCACGCTCCTCATATTCTCGGCGAGCTCTCTGCGCTGGTTATTCTCTTTATTGTTGCTATGGGAATCGGGGGCCATATCCTTTTCTCATCGGTGCTTTCAACAAATAACAATTTGGCTGCAATTTATTCTGCTGTTCTTACTGATTTGGCGAATGCTGATCGTGTACAAAACTCTCTCCCTACTGTCACTACAAACACTCTTCTTACTGAAGCTGCACAGAATAAAGCAAACGACATGGCAAAGAGGGGATACTTCTCGCATAACACTCCGGAAGGTCTTACACCGTGGTATTGGATTGAAGGGGTTGGATATAAATTTGTATACGCTGGAGAAAATCTTGCGGTAGATTTTGATGACTCTGTGCAAGTTGAAAACGCATGGATGAATTCTCCTGGGCATCGTGCAAACATCTTGAGTAGTCATTTTACTGAAGTGGGAATTGCTTCTGCTTCTGGAATGTATCAGGGAAGACCAGCGATATTTGTTGTCGAGATGTTTGGTTCGCCTCAAACTACAAAAAGCATTTCAAGTTTTATACCAGCGCTTTCAAAACCAAAGCCAGTCGTAGCAAAAGTGGTATCGACTACTACTTCTGCTTCTGTTGCCGGCACATCAACAACGCTTTCGACGAAGGATCTTGCAGTAGTAGCCTCAACTACGGAGTACATCGAAGTAAAGAATGTGAAAGGTGAGCAAGTAGCTGCTGCAGACCTTGCACCGAATTCTTGGTATGAAAAATTTCTCGAAATTCTTACGTCACCTTCAACTATCATACGTGTTGTATACGAAATTCTCATTGGTCTCATTCTCATCGCGCTTTTTATATTCCTTCTTGTTGAATCAAAAGAGAAAAAATGGAAACACTTTGCATACGGTGCACTTCTTCTTGTTATTATTCTTGCCGCACTCTACCTTCATTTAAGCTTCTTTACAGGTACTATTGCTGCTCTATAGTAAAAATAGGGCTTAAACTATCCACAAGATAGAAAAAACCTATTTACTTTCCTAAAAAACCGTTACATGGTAATATATTGAGCAGAGGAATTTACTATTAACTAAAAAGAAATGGCAACAACAGCATATTGCGTAAAGTGCAAAGCTAAAAAAGAAATGAAGGATGAGCAGGAGGTCACTATGAAAAACGGCCGAAAGGCAGTGAAAGGAAAGTGCCCAACTTGCGGAACTGGAATGTACAGCATCCTCGGTAAGGCAAAATAATAAACGAAAGAAATTTCAAAAACAAAAAACCACCGAAAGGTGGTTTTTTGTTTTGTATTGCCGAGATCTGTCAGAATCGATGAACACTGGCGTCACAGCTTCTATACTTATGACGTTCAACGGGCCTTAATTTTTTATACCCAAAGATTTTTTTCTTTGGTTCTATCGAAGAATATATTTTCGTAGTTATTAGATAGGGTATAAAAATGATAAAAAACACACAAATCAAAGCCTGGTACAAAACATTTTCTCTTTTTGTGATCGCGGCTCTTGTTGTAGGAAGCTTTGGTGCTTTCGGTAGAGCTTCTGCTGCAACATCTGCAGATAGCCCAACAACAAATGCTGCTACAAGCATCACTACTTCTGATGCAACACTCAATGCGACAAATGGTCCATCAGACGCAAGTAATTATTCATTCTGGGTTTCAACAAGCCCATTCAATACTGACAGTCCAACAATTCCAAGCGGTGTATACTCAACGCCTGCATACGGAGCTGTAGCATCAAATACGGCTTTCATGGCACAGCTTTCTGCTGCAACGGGAATGCCTGCTGTGACACCGGGTACAACATATTACTTCACTGCATGGTCGCAAGTGAATGGAGTATGGTCATCGGGAAGTCAACTTCAATTTAAAACTGCATCTTCGACAGATGCGAAATTGAGCAATCTTACAATAAGCAGCGGTACACTTTCACCATCATTTTCAAGTGATGTGACATCGTACACTGATTCTGTTGATAATAGTGTCGACAGTGTGACTCTTACACCGACAGTAAACGATGCGAATGCAACCATTAAAGTTAATGGACAGACAGTAGCAAGTGGTTCAGCTTCAAATCCTATATCACTTAATGTTGGATCAAACACTGTTCTTACAGTAACAACGGCACAGGATGGAGTGACAACAAATACCTATACAATCACTGTCACTCGAGCTGGATCTGTAAATGGACCTACGACAAATGCAGCAACAAATATTAGCTCATCTGACGCAACACTCAATGCAGTGAATGGTTCTGCTGATGCAACGGGACATTCATTCTGGGTTTCAACTAGTCCATTTAGCACAGCGAGCTCAAATCTTCCTAGTGGCGTTTACTCAACAGCTGATTTTGGAGCAATCGCATCAGGTACACCATTCACAGCTCTACTTTCATCTGTAAACGGTATGCCGGGAGTAACAGCTAGCACAACATACTATTTCGCAGGATGGTCTTATGTAAATGGTACATGGTATCCAGGTGCTGTTCTTAATTTCACAACATCAGCATCTACAACTGCAACTTCAACTGGAGGAACAATCGGAGGTGAAGTAACAGGAGGACAGGATCAGAATGGTACCCTTGCAGTTAATTCAGTTGAGACAATAAAGGGAACAGCGACTGCCGATGGAACTTTCGCTAATGGATGGAAATATGTCTTCCATATCACAGTTCCAACAAATGAAACAAAACTCGCTATGAAATTCTCTGATTGGGTAAATACTACAAGTGCAAGCAGCACAATTCCTGTAGCAAATAACATGAGAATCTCATCTCAACAGGCTGACAACGGAGGAGCAACAGTTCTTCTTACAGCAGCAAATTCATATTCATCACCAGATCTTAATCTCACAGGAGATCTCGACTCTGGAACTCCGGGAAGACAAGTGGACGTAACTGTTGAAGTAGCTGTACCTTCAAATAGCGTCAACGGTTCATACACAACGAACTACGGAGTGAGAAGCTTGCAATAATCACACACTACAATGAATAAAAAAATTATTGCAGCCAGCGTACTCTCACTCTTTCTGCTCCCGATATTACATATCGGTGCAGCGAAAGCTTCAGAGGTAACTGGCACACTTTCATCCAATGGAGTTGCAACGAGCGGTAATGCCACAGGAGGATCGCTTTCAGGGTCTGTGACCGGTGGAAGCACTTCTTCAGGTGGTGGAGGCGGTGGCACTTCATCGGGTGGTACACATCTAAGCAGTGGAGGAGGTGGTGGTAGCCTACCCGCAGGACAGGTCCTCGGTGCCTCAATTGGCCCGACAGATCCTGGCTTTCCTTCAACAGGTAAAGGCGGATGGGATGTGGCAGAGTTTCTAATTCTTGGAGCACTCATGATTACTCTGACATTATTCTCATTCGGATTATCAATTAACGCCCGGAAGTAAGTCATCATATGATGCAAAATCACCCAGCGATATGCAGGGTGATTTTGTTATCATATATTTACCATGAAAAAAAGATTTTTAATTTTCATTATTGCTATCGTTGCAGTTGTTATTATTGCATTTATTGCCGCTTTATTTTTTAGTGCACACACTGAAACAGTGGAGACACCTCTGAGTCAAACTGCCTCGAGTCAGGAAACTTTTTCATTACCAAAAACACTCATTATTCCAAAATTAAATATTAATACTCCCATAGAAAGCGTGGGAATAACAGCTTCTGGCGATATGGCCGTACCGGAAAAATCTGCAGATGTGGGTTGGTATAAATTTGGAACATTGCCTGGGCAAGTGGGGAGTGCTGTTATTGCAGGACACTTAGATGATTTTTTGGGATTGCCTGCGATCTTCTCGAAACTTTCCACTCTTTCTGTGGATGACGATGTCTATGTTCTTTTGGAAAATGGTACAACTCTTCATTTTAAAGTTACCGGCGCAAAAACATATCCTTACACAGGAGATACAAAAGAAGTTTTTGAATCCTCGGAAGGCACACATTTAAATCTCATTACATGCAATGGTTCGTGGCTTAAAGATGCACGAAATTATGATAAAAGATTGGTGGTATTTACTGAGCTCGTGCCTTAAAAATTAATAAATAAAAATGGTTCTCTGCGGACAGAGAACCATAAAAGTTGTCGGAAAAACCGACAAGATTTTATCCATGGACATGCATTCGGCGATCTTCTCTTTCGTACTGGAATTCCTCCCACAGTGATAGTGCCGCAACTATGATACCCGAGATGATGAGGTTTGGTACCATAACGTCTGCAGAGAAATTAATGAGGCCAGAGAGAATAAGCCATAGACCCAAGATAAAGTTGACCCATCCTTGCCACGTCATAAGCTTGTTTTGGACTTATAATGCGACCTTTATCTTTTGAGACGCCTTGTTAATAATTTCCTTACCCGATGAGCCAGAGCTTACTCTCTGTATCTTTTTCCAATGCTATGAAAGATGAGGAAGAGCACCATAAGGCTGTTTGTGATGATCATGGCAATAGAATGGAGCATTGTTGCGATGTTATAAGCCTCAATAGAACAAAGGATGAGTATGTGACGCATAACATTTGTTGCATAGAGAAGTTTTACCTCAGTGGCAGGGTAGACCCATGTTTTTCGTAGTGTCGGCAAAAAAGCGATGATATCAATTGAAACTGCGATAATGACAGAGATTGTCGGGTCTTTAGTAATAATCCAAAAAATAATTCCTACGAGTGCAGCATAGAGAAATCCTGTGTCAGTTTTTGAGGTCTTTTTAAAACCATACCGAAGTGAAAGGAAGAAAATAATGATAGTAAATATTTCTGACACTGCAATTGGAAGCGCACCAATTCCTGCACCTTTTACCAGTCCACCAAAGAAAGTTGTTGCTGAAACAAGAGACCAAATAAACCAGGTGTATGCCTGAGGCTTTACTTTGTCTTTAATGACATCAAGTACATAAGGAACATTTCCAATGATCGCAAGTATGGCCGCAATAATAGCCGTAGTTTCTTTCATGGCTTAATTGTAACTCTGCAATAGAAAATGATAAAATTTTTTTATGGCATTTAAAAAGAAGAAAATTACTGTTCATGATGTGATGCAGAAGGGTTATACCTATACACTTTCTGAGCCTGTTGGTAAAAATTTTGTTAAAGAATTTAAACCGATGCTCACACCAAAACAAATGCTTGCGCTCGGAGTCTTTGGTGGAGTCTACATGAGAGATTGTGTGAAAGAATTTCCAAAAGAATGGTTTACGAAAGCGAAATTTGCTCCAAAAGATATTCATAAGCCCGATGCAAAAATAAATTATTTTAAAGTGAATGCCAGCCAATCTTTGTCGGTCTGGAAAAAGAAGGGATGGATTTCGAAAGATGATCCACGAGGTTGGTTTCAATGGTACTGCCGTTATTTTTTAGGAAGGAGATTAGGAGATGAGGATCTGAGACAGATAAAACGTTGGAAGGCGATCGCTCGTCATGCGTCGCAGATAGCAAAAAGCTGCCGACCTACGGATCTCTCCTGCAGACCAAGACAAAGACAAGCACTTCTTCACTGGGCATATGATAGTAGAAAAATTTAAAAACATGGAAAAATATAAAAAATATCTCATCTGGATCATTCTCGCGGCGGCATTTCTACTTCGTGTGATTAATATTTTCGCAATGGATATGACAAGTGACGATGCACACTATGCATTTCGTGCGCTCGGATGGTTTGATTTTCTTGGAAGCAATACACAAACAACGCCGGTACAGTGGTTTGGATATGTACCATGGTGGGGCAATCTTTCTTTTCATGATCACCCTGCACTTGCATTTTTAGTTCAGAAAATTTTCTTTGTATTTTTTGGTGACAATATGATAGCTCTTCGTTTGCCTGGAGTTGTTGCAGGTCTTCTTGTCACATATTTTCTGTATATATTTCTTCGAAAAAGAAAAGGAGAGAACACAGCGCTTCTCGGATCTTTTATATATGCAGTAACTTCCGCAGCGCTCTGGATGGCTTACGGACAATATCTTGAAACTGTTGAATCTGTCTTTATTCTTCTTTCGTTTATGGCTCTCACATATTTTCTCGAAGAGGAAAGTGTGAAATGGCTCTATCTTCTTGCTCTCTTTATAGGCCTCTCGCTTCTTACAAAATACACCGCACTCTTTTTAATTCCAGGAGCGCTCCTTGTTATCTTTATAAAAAATAAAAATCTTTATAAAGAGATGTGGCCAAAGTTTGTTGTTGCTCTTTGTATTTTGATCGGTGTCCTTTTGCCTGCAATCATTTACAATCTCGAAACTCTCGCAACACGAGGACATTTTGACGCAGGGCTTTCGTCGATGGTCGGCATGCATCCGAAAGATTTTGAACTTATTGCGGGACGTTCTACGAGTTTCAATCTCATTCAAGATTCAAAAAATCTTTTCTTTAGCGTGTGGAATATTAATTCTCCGTTCATTTTTGTTCTGTTTGTTTTCTCGCTTATCTATCTTGTGTGGAAACTCGTAAAAAGAAAAGAGGACAATATCGATTTTTCTTTGCTCTCCATGATTCTCTTCATGGTGCTTATGTTTTTGGCCGCAGGAGGTGGGGTGGAAAGATACCTTACGATACTTTCTGTCTTTATTGCGATTTCTGTGCCCGTTTTTATCTATGAATGTAGCGCGCTTCTTCGATCGAAACCACAAAAAATAATTCTCGGCTCTATTGTCGGCATTCTTCTTCTTGGCGAATGTGTGTATGCAATAAATACAAATATTCTTCGTGTGCCTTTTACAACATCAGAATTTTTCTACTCATCCCTTGCATTTCCTTATACTGGAATGGACCAGTTTGAAGATTTTGTGAATCAAACTTTCGCACCACTTCCTGACATGACTCATATCTCGCTTCTCTCGCAGGTCAATAATGGCTTTACCGGGGCGAATGCGATCTTCTATGATGACAGGCTCGATTGGTTCCGCTATTCGTGGTATGTCATGAAGTATCAGGAATATTACAAAGTGCCACTCCTACCGATCTCATTTCTTTTCAATGGGAAACTCGGACATACTTTGCCAGAGCTTCTAAAAGATGGACCAAAGGAAATTTATTTTGTGTACATCACAGATAATGGACCACTTGATTCTGTTACAAAAAACAGCACAGCGGTTTCTGGGCCAATTGAAAAATTTAAAACAGAGCTCGATGCGCAAAATACATCTGTGCAAAATATCACAGATCCAAAGGGAGAAGTGACGATGAAGATCTATAAGGTGAAATAAACCTTAATTGAGAACCATTAATGAATAATTGAGAACGCTCGCAAATGTCACCCATAGAATATAAGGAACAAGAAGAGCTCCTGCAGTTTTTGATATTTTTGAAAACTGTATGAGTGTTACGAGGATTGCGATCCATAATGCAATGATCGTTATAAATGCAAGTCTAATGTCTTTAAGACCAAAGAATACGATCGACCAGAGTGCATTGAGTGAAAGTTGTAGTGAGAAAGTTTTGATAGCCCTTTTTGTTTCAGGAGTGCTTTCTCTTTTACATATAAGAAAAAGAGCGATACCCATAAGAAAATAGAGGGTAGTCCATACAGGACCGAATACCCATGAAGGTGGGTTGAATGAAGGCTTTTGCAAAGTTCTATACCAGGTTGGAATTGCTGACACTGTGAATACTGAGCCAATGATTCCTGCTAACTCACAGATCACAATACTTCCAATAAACTTTAAAATATTTTTTGTTTTCATACGGCTAATTATCTAAAACTTGAGGAAAATATCAAACAAGCTATTTGATATACTTTATGAGTCTCCATTAATATTTAAATTATGAAACTATGTCTCTTGTAAATTTTTGGGCGGTCTTTGCATCAATGATTCTTTCTGTGGTACTTGGGTTTATTTGGTACGGTCCTCTTTTCGGAAAAAAATGGATGGAGCTTAATAATATTCCAATGGATGTGAAGCCTTCGATAAAAGTGATGATCAAACCAATCATTCTTTCTTTTATCGGAGCGATTCTCATGTCGTCGGTGCTCTCATTCTCAATTGCATTTCATAATTTCTACTACTCAACTTCAGGTATTGGTACTGATATCTCTTTTGCTTTTGTGCTTTGGCTTGGATTTGTTGTGCCTGTCTATCTCAATTTTGTCGGATGGGAAGGGAAGTCGAAGACGCTTTTCTTCATCAATATTGGCTACTGGCTTGTCTTTCTTTTTGTTTCAGCTTCAATCATCGGCCTCCTCGTATAAACAAGAGATAAAATAAAAATAAAATTTTTCTAAATAGCACGCATTGCTCTAACGAGAATGTGTGCTATTATCTTGCCTTCGCCGAAAGGCGATTTGTTCTTTCCAGAATGTACTCCCAGAACATCTGAGAGAAAACCCAAAAACCGAAACATGAATAAGTACATCTTCGCGCTTTGCGCGATCGTTATAAGCAACCTCACACCGCTTCACGCTATCAGTGAGGGTGGTGGCATCAATGGGCAAGTCATTCCAGCTATGGCTCCGAACGCTTTTGGTTCGCCGTCCTATTCGGGATGGGTGACAAACGCGATCACAGGTCTCGAAACTGGCGCGTCGACAGTCGGCGCTCCTGGACCGAGTCAGTATGTCCGTTTGAATGGATCGGTTCAGCTCAACCAATTCATTGCGACTGGATTTCCGTCGTGGCTTGGAAACGCTGACCCTGTTGGTGCCTACGGTGCCGCGTACGCAAATGAGCTCGGCAATCGCCTGCAGTTTGGTGTCGTCATCACTGGAAATAGCCAGTTCAGCATCTCGAACCTCAGCTTCAGCGCGACCTCAAGCGACCCGGGAAATTACCTCGGCTTCAGCTTCGCGGCTGGAAGCTATAACTACTCGAATGAGTATGTTGGCGTGCAAAAAGGCGCTGATGGCATCCTCGGCACAGGTGACGATGTCTTTATTACAAGTGGGTCAAATACGCAGCTCGTCGATGAAATCATCGGCCGTGGCAGTGGCAATGTTCCCGCGGCGGTCTCGACCGATCCAGGGGCGACCAATCAGGACAAGATCAACGGCGTTATCAATGGTCTTATGGCCCAGGGTTTCAACCAGGATGTTCAATTCACTGGTACCTACAGCATGAACGGCACGCCGATTGGCTCCGCCACGGTGACCATTCAGTCTGTGCCTGAACCTGGTACGACCACGTGCGCACTTATCGGCGCACTCGGGCTCTTCGGCCTTCGCCGCCGTCGACGCTAGAACGATCACGTACATTCCAAAAAAAACACTCACAGCTGTCTTCGACGGCTGTGAGAATTTTTATTTTATTACTGAGCTGAAGTTCCTGCTCCTGCGCCACCACTTGAGCTTCCGCTGCTTGCACCACCTCCGTTAGATCCGCCTCCTGAGCCTCCAGAAGGGAGTGGTACTGACACATTTACGCTTGCATTATTTGGTGCGGCTGGTGCTACGTTTCGTCCACGCATAGCTGGTAAGCCATAGTAGAAGAATGCAAAAATGATAATAATTCCAAGGATAATTCCCACTACAACACCTGCACCGCTGTCATCGGTTGAGTTGTTGCCGGGAGTATTTATGATAGTAGCCATAAAATAAATCTTATTCTAATAATTGTAGACTTATTCATAAAGACGAGGTGGATATTTTTTTCTGACAACTATTTCTTTATGAAAATAAAATTGGACCCAAATTTATTGAGTCCTAGAGTATTCCATTCCTGCGCCGTTTGATAACAAGCTCTGCAAATCGATCCCTCCACCCGGAAATGTCAAAGAGAGGAGCTCCAAGCATCATCAAGATGTCGCGTGGTATTTCTGAGAGTCTTGGAATCCCAAGCGGATCAGTGCGGACCACTGTCTCGCTTTTCGCGTAATAGCGGATGCGAGGGAAGTGGAGAAGTGTCGACACGATTACGAGTGCACGGCCTTTTTCTTTGGCAATGCTTTCCGCAGCGGCCACTTGGCCTATTGTTTCAAAGCCTTCATCGACAACCTCTAGATCGCTTCTTTCAATGCCGGCATGTCGGAGTGTATTGATGTAAATCTCTGCCTCAGAAACTCCACCTTGTGCAAAAGCAGTCAGGATGAGAAGTTTCGATTGGCGATAGTGTCGATGTAACTCGATCGCATAGCGTAAATTCACATACCAATCTTGCATTGTCACTGGGCCGATACGACCACCGTCGTGATGTGGTGATTTTGGAAAAGGAAAAATGAACATTTGAAAAAGTATAACAAAAGAAAAGCAAAACTAGACACCCTTGACTTTATGTATAATCTATTGTAATAATAAAACCCTATGAAATCGTTCCTTAACACCATCGTGGCTGCCGTGCTTTTGCTCGGTGGCATCAATTCGGCTCCGGCTCTGACTCCGTCCGACTTCACGTCGGAGAAGAAAATCGGCATCATCGACTCCATTCGCCAGACGGCGAACAAGCAGATCGTCGAAGTCACTGTGATCTCCTCCGGCAAGATCTATCGGATGGATGCGCCGCGCGTCGGTCACTACTGGGTCGGCCAATCTGTCGCTTTCCGGCTCTCCGACGCAGAGTCCGCGAAGACGCAGATGCACGTGCGGCATACCCTGAAGAACCAGGACCTGGCCGTCTTCCGTTTCGCGATCGTCCCACTCAAAGGCTGATCACCATCGGCTCGGTTGCACAAAACAAAAAGACCTCTTCCGCAAGGAGAGGTCAATTTTATTTATTTAGAATCAATTACGACTGCTGTGCCATAGCAGAGAACTTCTGTCACTCCTTGCATGAGTTCTGTTGTGTCGTAACGAATACCAATGACCGCGTTCGCACCTTTTTCTTTTGCGTGTTCGATCATAAGATCATACGCATCCTCGCGAGTTTTCTCGCAGAGCTCTGTAAAAAGAGTAATATTGCCTCCAAGAATTGTTTGGAGTCCGCCGCCGATTGTTCCAATAATCGATCGTGATCTCACGATAATACCTTTGACGAGTCCTAGGTTTTTGACGACGCGAGCATTTGGGATTTCAAATGCTGTAGTTGTATTGTTGTGGTCCATATAAAATATTTAATATTAATTACCTCATCTTAATAAGACGCTCTTACTTAGAATTTATTTCCATTGCTTTTAATATCCTCGCAACTGTCTTCCAGGTGCGAGTTGTAATCTCTTTGCCGTGTTTTTTCTCGATAGCTGCCATGAAAGCAGGAGTCTTACCCTCATCAAGATTGATCACTGTGGCCACTTCATTTTTTCTGTCTTTAAAAAAAGTCACCACAAGATAGTTTGGCTTTTTATCCTCTATTCCTTTAAATGGATTTTTCTTTATGAGTTTTTCAATTTCTTCTTGGCTTCGAATAATTGTAGTGCTTTTAAAACCAAGCATTTTTGGAAATGTTTTTTCAATTTTTGATTCAAGTGCCAATTCGTCTTTTGAAGAAGTTTCGAAGACAACATTACCACTTGCAATAACAGTCCTTACATTTTTAAATCCGAGAGATTCAAAAACTTTCTTCAGCTTTTCGCTTTTCATATTCGGGTTTGTTGGCATGATGCCGCGAAGCAGTGCTACATATGTGGTCATAAAAAGGTTACAAGTTTAATGTATTCATAGTATGTCTTGCGTAGAAGTGGGTAATGATCGCAGCAGACCACGTGATGCCAAAAATTCCCCACCAGATACCATCGATACCAAAACCAAAAACATGAACGAGAATGTAGAAAAGAATGCACGGCGCAATGATTTGTCGATAAAGGCCAATCCACACAGCGTATAGTGGCTTCTTCATACCCTGAAGCGCAGATACATTAATGAAAAGTATTGCGTAGGCAAAAGAGATCAATGCTGCAATGCGAAGATAGTGAGTGCCGATGCTAACCACATCTGCATTAGTAGCAAAAAATCTCATGAGATATTCTGAAAGAGAGAAAATGAGAATTGAACCAACAAGCATCATCTGGAGTCCATATCGTACACAAAGTCGAAGTGTTTCCCTGACACGGTCGAATTTTTTCGCGCCGTTGTTTTGGCCAATTATTGTCAGTGCGGCGATTGTAAGACCGATTGTTGGAAGAAGCGCGATTTGTTCAACTCGTGTTGCGATACCGTATGCTGCAACAGCATCCTGACCAAACTGATTAATAAAATATGTGATCACGAAAATTCCTGCGCCAATTGTGACCATATTAAGACTTGCAGGAACGGCTTGCTCCAAAATTTCTTTATATGTATGCCATTCTGGCTTGAGTTTCCTAAAAATATCTTTTGATATAAGACCTGTCTTATGTACACGGTAAAACATGTAGCAAGCACCAAATATTTGTACGAGGACGGTTGCAACTGCAACTCCTCGAAACCCAAGTGCAGGGACGCCAAGACCGCCATAGAGTAGCCATGGGTCGAGTACGACATTGAGTGCAAAACCGATAATGAGGAAATTTCTATATGTCTTTGTGTCGCCGCGAGCTTGAAGAAAAGAATTGAAGACACTTTCCATGAGAAAGAAAACGGTGCCATAGAAAAAGACATTCATATATTGGACTGACATCTGAAGATAATGTCCTGTTGCACCAAGAAGTCTGAAAAGTGTAGGGGAGAAGATGAGGCCAAGGATTGTAACAAACACAGAAACAATAAGACCGAAAGAGATCGATTGACCAATATATTTTTCAACTTCTTTTTTCGCGCCAAGTGCATTTGCAATGACGGCTGTCACACCCGTTGAAATTCCAGAATCAAAGATCATAAGGAGGAAATAGACAGGAAAGGAAAGTGAGAGCGCAGCCAATGCTTCTGTGCCAAGCTTGCCGCCGAAATATGTATCGACGACATTAAACATCGTATTAAAGAAAAAGCCGATGCATACTGGCAATGCAATGTTACCAATAAGACTTTTAATCGGTGCTTCTGTGAGATTGTGATCTGACATGGCACACAGTATAGCAGAGCTTACCTTGTGATAGAATGTAAGCATGTCACAAACAAAAAAAGGTTGGAATGCAAGCAAGGCAGCAAAACGCGCCTCACTTGCTACCAAAGAAAAACTTAAGATAAAAGCTGAGGAAGCTCGGGAGAAAAAGAGGAAGGGAATGAATGGAAAGATATAAATAAAATCCCCGAAAGGGGATTTTTATTAACAAACACTATGCTCCGCGGGTAGGGATCGAACCTACGACCAACGAGTTAACAGCTCGCCGCTCTACCAACTGAGCTACCGCGGAGCAGAATGTTCGTTACAATCTAAAAGAACTTGGAAAGATAGTAGCAAAAAAACTCTTAATTGCAAAGGCTCATCCTGTATGAAAATTTGAGATTACAGTCATTCACCTTGTTATAGGATGGTTTGACTTTTTTTGTATGTCTGGTTAAATTTTGATTAATGAAAATAGTACAAACCCCGGGTCCGCCGGTTAAAGCGGACGAGAAACGTGCCACTTCTCCGTCTGTGGCAGAGCAACAGTTGGCGCTCAGTCAGGACATCATTCCTGCAGTTCCTGGCGAATTCTACAGCTATCGTTCTCACTTCGGTGGGGAATGCCCGCTGTACGCGCTTATGAAGTGCAAATCGAACAAGGCGCGTCCTACATGCCAGGCCAAGAGTCTGGGTATGGAAGCCAACGCCTTCTTCCACTTCACTGATGCGGATCCTCGGGTCCTCTCGATCAAAGCAGCGTGCGCTTCCGGCATGCTTAAGGGTGTCGAAGACCACAGTCTCTTCGGTGAGACATGGTTTGCTCCGACCGATCTCACGATCGAAGAGTTCAAGGCGATCCATTCGCAGAAGGACGCCGACCTGCTCGTGGAAGCGTGCCGCAAATCCTTCGGTTTGCGCCAAGTCGTCATCGATCTTCATCAAGAGCAAATCGTTGCCATGATGACCGACGGCGGCAAGTACGGCCTGTTTATGGTGGAGGAAATGACCAACTCCACCGTCCAAATCGCGGCCTGTCACGTTCTGCTCTAAAAACGGATTCTCACGATTCATTTTTCACCACAGAGAAGTCTCTGTGGTGTATTTTTATATAAACAAATAAATAATGTATAAATAGAGTTATGGAAACAAGAAAATATAACAGTAAGGATAAAGATGAGGTGCAAAGGATTTTCAGTACATATTGGACTGACAAAGGATTTTTAAATGAACTCGAAGAAAAATTAACTGATCCAAGTGTACAGTTTTATGTTGCAGAGAGTGATGGTGAAGTGGTGGGAATTGCAGGATTTAGAAAAGCTCCTGAACATCTTTACGCTCACGCAACAACAAAAAGTCCCGTTGAGCTTTATGTTATTGCCTCTAAAATACAAAATAAAGGCATCGGAAATATTGTTGGCCAGAGAATTATTGAAGAGGCAAAAAAATTACATTTCACTGAAATAGAATGCTATAGCCCTGATACACACAATGCCTCGTGGAAATTCTATGAGAAACTTGGATTTTCAAATCGCGGTGTTATCAATGATCCTGATGACGGTTTTCCAGGAGTGCTTTGGGTAAAAATTATTGATTAGATTTATCCAAGTGTAAAACCATTGTCATACATGAGAAAAGGACTCGTCTTAAGTATTGTTGTTTTGTTTGTTCTCGCGATATTTTTCTTTTATTTCGAGAAATCAAAAACAGCAGAACATAACTCTAAAATAATAAATAAAAATTCTATGCAAATATTAAGTCCTGTTTTTGAAGATAATACAAAGATTCCTTCGAAATATACATGCGATGGGTCGCAGGTTGTGCCGCCACTTGAATTTGCTGCAGTACCAAAAGATGCTAAGTCTCTTGTACTTTTCCTCGAAGATCCAGATACCACCATGGGCACATTTGACCATTGGGTGAAGTGGAATATTCCTGTTACAACCACGCGTATCGACGAGGGTAAAGAGCCTGAGGGAATTTCAGGAAAGGGAACAACGGGAGATTTAAATTATATTGGTCCTTGTCCTCCAACAGGCGAGCATCGGTATATCTTTTCTCTTTACGCACTCGATACAACACTCGATATTCCGGAAGGAAGCGATAAAGAAACAGTAAAAGCCTCGATAGAGGGACATATTATCGATGAAGCAACTTTGACTGGCCTCTATTCAAAAGAAAGCCAGAAATAAAGAGAAATAAAATTGCCAGCAGCGAGTGCTGGCATTAGTAGTGCATGCTGATCGAGAAATTGCTTGGCTCAGAAAATGCGGAGCTTGGCATATTCGGGATCGCAATCACGCCGTCATCAGATGGCATGCTTGCCACATTGATAATAAACGGCACTTGTTTGCACAGATGAACCTGACGTGCGATTTTGATGATCCGCTGTTTGTGCGGTTCAATGGTTTTGGCGAGATTTCCGTCAATTGCTGTGCCAACCGTATGGTCACCGTCGTTTTTTACGATGATGTAGACATCATCGTTATCGGTTTCCATGCTGCTTTGGCTCATGTTTGGCATCGCCAGTAAAAATAGCGCTGCAACTGTGGATGTAGAGAACGTTTTCATTACTTTAATGCTACTCCTTGTCAAAAAGAGGTCAAGCAGACGTCGGATATAATACACATGCACGTTGTTTGCTATACTATAAGTATTAAAAGCCTAATTCAAAAATAATGTTGAAGCAAAACATTAAGGCGACGAATCTAGAGCTTACTCCTTCAATAACTGAGTATCTTGATAAGAGACTCAGTGCAGTCGACAAACTCATCGATGATGAGATCGAAGCGCTTGCGCGTATCGATGTCGGACGCACAACACATCATCATCACAAGGGAGATGTATTTCGTGCGGAAATAAATCTAAGAGTGGGTGATAAAAATTTTCATGCAGTCTCAGAAACTACTGATCTATATGCTGCAATCGATGAAATGCGAGATGAGATTGTACAAGAGGTAAATCGTTCAAAGAAAAAGACGATGACTCTACTTAAGAAAGGTCATCAAAAAATTAAGAATATGATCCGAAGAATTTATCCACGAAGCTAAAAAAATGCCAACAGCTGATGAACCAACACCAAAAGAAGCAAATCTCATTTATCTTGTAAAAGATGGTAAGGTTCTTCTTCCTAAAAAGACAAGGAAAATCGGAAAGGGTAGACGAAATGGCTACGGCGGCAAACCTGAAGAAGGTGAAACTATGCTTGGCTCCGCAGTGCGCGAGCTTTTTGAAGAAGCGGGAGTAAAAGCGAACGAAAAAGATCTTATAAAAGTAGCGGAACTGCGATTTAAAAATACGACATCCGATGCTGTCGATTGGGAAATTGTTGTGCACACATATCTGCTGCATGAATGGGAAGGCGAGCCAAGAGAAACAGAAGATGGTGCAATGTCAGATCTACAATGGTTCGCATTTGATGAAATTCCATACGATGACATGATGGAAGCGGACAGGCTCTGGCTTCCAAAAGCGCTCGAAGGAAAAAAGGTTGTGGTACACACTCACTACGGCCCACATCAAAAAGAGCTTTTGGCTCCCATTGAAGTAGAAGAGGTAATTGCTTTCACTGAGTAATTATTTGAGGCCTTTGAGGAAAGAATCAGCTATCAATTTATTTCAATCCGTTTAGAAAGGATTGAAATTGCATTTCTTTCTTTCCTTCAGGAATTACTTTTTTGATGACGAATTTTCCGTCAGAAAATTCTGCGTCAGTGATTTTAACGCGGATCTTTCTTTCTTTATTTTCTGCAAAGAAAAATATGCCCGGCCAACCAAAATAAGCTTTAAATTTCCTGTATTTGATTTCATCACTTTCTGTCTCTTGTATTTCTCCGTCCTCTTTTTTTATTTTCTTGCAATGTGTCGCATCTGCTTCATTTTGCTCTGTGTATGTGGCGGTACTATCAATGATTTTTTTAATTGCCTCGATTAGAGTCTTTTTGCCGATTTCATTAAGTCGAGTACGGAGATTTGGCGCTGTCTCATCGTTTCCGATCTCTACTTTTTCCATTAAAACTACATCTCCTGTATCAAGCTCGTATTTCATTCGCTGTACACAAACCCCTGTCTCTTTATCTCCATTAAGTATTGCAGATTCTACCGGCGTTGCTCCTCTGTATTTTGGAAGAAGGGAATAGTGAACATTGAGTGTGCCGTATTTTGGAAAATTAATAAGTCTCTCTAGCATGATTTTTCCATAGGCAACAACAACATTCATTTCAATGCTGTATTTTTCATATTCACTAAAGAAACTGTCATCAAGCTTTTCCGGCTGGAGAACAGGAATGTTGTTTTCTTCCGCCCACGTTTTTGCAGGCGGGGGAGTCACCACCATTTTTCTTCCTTGCGGTGCGTCGGGCATGGTGACTAAAAGAGATGGCAAAAAACCTTCAGATTTCATTTCCTCAAGAATTGGAATTGTGAGTCCTGGTGTGCCAAAAAATGCTATTTTAATTTTAGGAGAATTCATTGCTTAAAATTATTCTTCTGGTGGCATATCGACGACGTCTTTTGCTTTGTCGATGAAGAGGATTCCGTCGAGATGGTCTGTTTCGTGTTGAAATACTTGCGCGAGAAGTCCTGATCCGCCACGTGTATATTTTTTACCATTCTCATCATATGCAGTAATTGTTGCTTTTGTAGAACGCACTGTTTTTCCGTACAGATATCGTACTGAAAGACATCCTTCTTCCATTTCTTTTTTCTCGCGAGAGAGTTTGCTTATGACTGGATTGATGCAGACAAGATCTTTGTTTGTTGGCTTTCCGTTCTCGTCATAAATTCCATCTTGCATATCAAAAACTTTCCCTGAAACGAGGAAAATGCGAAGGCTTTCGCCAATTTGTGGTGCAGCAATTGCAACGCCGTCTTTCTGTGAGTCGAGTGCGATCTTCATGTCGGCAAGAATTTTTTGGATTTTCTTGCTTTCGATTTCGTGCACAGGCACGATTTTAGCTACTTGCCGGAGCACAGGGTTTTCTTTTTGGACTATCGAAATGTTGTGTTTTGCCATCGTTTCTTAACGATACTTGAAGATTTTTTCTAAAGCAAACTTTCAGGATCGACACGCACCGCAACAGATGGTGGAAGTGACAAAAGGATATGCCTCAGGTCTTTGTCGGGCCATTTCTTTGGATCGAGTTTTATAAGCATATGCACCAAACTTTTTCCTTTCACTGTCTTTATGAAAGCAGGGAAGATCGAAGGATTATGCTCCTCGAGAAGCTCGCTTAAATTCTCAGCTTCGCGCCATGCTTTGTCTTTGTCTCCCATGATGGTGAGCTTGATAAGGGTTTGGAATGGCGGATAATCAAAACTTTTTCTTTGGGCGAGATCATTTTTTGCAAAATTTGAAAGGTCTCCTGATGTGCCAAATTCAACAACAGGATTTTTTACATTACGTCCCTGGATAAGAAAGTTGTCTCGAGCAATCGCTTTGACAGAAAGAATGATGTGCATGATACGCTCTTCGATGCGAAAGTCGGGAAGAGAGAAAAGGCTATCAAATGCAGCAATTGAAGAATAATCTGTCGATTCTTCCTCAAGGTACTGAAGTGCCATTTCGGTGCCGATAAGAATTCCTCCTTTGTCTCTAAATTCCTCGGCAACTTTCTTTGCTTCTTTTGGAGTAGGGCATGTATCTGCATCAAGTCTTCTGATATCTTTGTTTGATTTTTCTGAAAGATTTTCGATTTCCTCAACTATTTTTTCAATACCAATACCAAACGCTTCTAGGCGCCAGCTACCGCAGTGTGTGCATGTCTCGTGTGCGCTTCGGAGCGTCCCACAGTGATGGCAGATGAAATTATTCTGTTCGTTTCCTTTGTCTTTTTGTTTGTGGAGTGTGACAGGTGCACTGCAATTTTCGCAGAGTACTGTTTCACCGCAGTCACGACAGACTGTTTGAGAAGAAAGTCCGCGACGCGCCGCAAACACAAACATGCTTTTTTTGTGAGTAAGTGCATAGCGAATCATTTCAGAAAGTTCATCAGAAAGTACTTGGAATTTCTTCTCTTCCGATTCTTCTTTTTTCATATCGACAATAAGTGTCGCCACAGTCTTTTTTCTTTTTTTCATGATACGTGAATATTCAGACACAAGGCCTTCCTGTACACGATGATATGTTTCGACACGAAGAAGATCGTCTGCGTATATAAGCTTTGCTTTGAAAGCTTTAGCAAAAAAACGGATTACATCACGCATATCAAGATAAGGTCTCTGTCGTATCTTGTAGTAGCGCGACGATTCTTCTTCGATAATGATAGTCTTTGTATCTTCGCGAATGAAAGGAAGATAGGCGACAGTACCCACAACAAGTAGAGCATGGTGTGCGTTTTGTATTTTTTCGGCAGCTTCTCTCATTTTTTTATCTGAGAGACCATTTGTAAAAAGATGTGTATATTCTTCGATACCTTTATGAAGCTTTTCAAGAAGATTTACTGCAGCCTCTTCTGTAGGGAGACAGACGAAAATTGATTCTTTTTTGGCAAGAGATTCTCGAATGATACTTTTGTATGTATCAAAACGATCAAGTTTTTCGTTTTGTATTGCGAGCTCTTCAAAAGTTCGCATTGTCTCTATTTTCTTCGGAGCGTCTTTTATAGATTCAGAAAACGCTTCACTCTTTTCAAAAAAAGTTTTTGGGACAAGAGAAGCGAGGATAGAACCTGTAGTAGTAGCAAAATACTCTGCTGCATCCGCAGCTGCTTTCATAAAATATTCTTTGAAAAAGTTTTCGCCACGTGAGACCTCAATTTTCTTAACGATAAATGGAAGGCTCTTGAGCTCTGCTTTGAGGTTTTCTGCTTTTTCGCATGAGAGGACGATTCCAGAAATTGTTTTTTTGCGCACAGGTACAGACACAATCGCCCCTGCGGCAATTTCTTCCTTGCTGAAATAGCTCAAATTCTCCTTGCCGAGTCCACGAGCTATGGGGAGTACTGTAATGATGAACATGGGTTCATTGTAACGGAAAAAACAGATATGAAAAATTGTATAAAAAATTGGCGCGTCTGCGCCATAAGTACCTTGCTTATTTATCGATCACCTTGATCGGTTCGATGAGCCCATTCATCAAGGAAATGATGTTTGGTCGTATATCGAGCGATTTGGTGCGAATGTTAGTGTTGCCAAGAGATGCTGTCAGGATTCCGCTCGCGATGACGATTGGACCTTTTTGCATATCTGAGTTGATCTCACCGAGTGCACCGACGTTGAGTCGGGCTTTCAAGTGATATCCAGGCCCCCAGATTTGATGCTCGAGAACACTTTCGGTCTCGCGAACGACAATTTGCTCGAGCTTCTCGCAATCAGGAAACACTCGTAGGTGATTGAGTTTCTCAGAAAGCCGATGGCAATTGAAGAATGGGGATTTGTTTTCACTCTGATGCCAATTGTCAAACATGTCTTTCCATTCAGCGTCGCGGATCGGCACGCTAAACATGTATCCCACTTTCTCTGCCTTTTTTCCCCAGAGATTTTCTGCCGCTGCGATGACCGGCGGGACGATCGCTTGCTCAAAGCGGCCTTCGGCTGCAGCAACGACGAGATCGTTACTTATGATCGCTCCGTACGTATGTTTGCCGCGGGCGGATTGACGATCTTCAAGTAGGATTCCAGTGAGCTCACCAAAAGCGGTGCTCGCTTGTGGCACGACGATACAGATCTGATCGTTGATCTCGATGACAGAATCAATCGGAGGCAGTTGCCAGGTACGAAGATCGCTCAGGAAGCGAGCGTCGCGACTGTTTACTCCGGTTTCGCTGACCTTGTACTTTCCCTTGAAGGGGATATTAACGACTTTCATTTTGTGTATATGTGGAGCTAGCAAGGTTTAAAAGGTACTTGCTGTTGACCGAGACAAATCTGGCATTTTAATGTGCAAGTGTCAACGACAGTTTTTTGATTTGTCATCGTACGTAAAAAGCCGTAACATACTCCTACATGAACGGAGATACTCTAAAAATTCAAGGACTTTCGGGAGAGAAAAAACTCAAGGGCGAGATCGTTATCGGCGGAGCAAAAAATGCGGTGCTTCCACTTATGGCAGCATCTTTTCTTTTTTCAGATGAATTCGTTTTGGAGAATGTTCCTGACATTGAGGATGTAAAAAGGATGTGCGAACTTCTCGCTGAGCTTGGAGTGACAACAAAAAAACTTGGCGATCATGAATATTCTATAGATACAGCTTCGGCTACTGGCACAGCTCTTGAAAGCGAGATCTCGAAAAAATTCCGTGCATCAATCATTCTCTCGGGGCCACTTCTCGCACGTTTTGGAAAAGTATCCTTCCCGCACCCGGGAGGTTGTGTTATTGGTGCTCGACCTATCGATGTGTTTATTGAAGGCTTTGAAAAGATGGGAGGAGAAATTTCTACCGATGGCAAAAATTATATCGTCACTGCAAAGAATGGAAAACTTTCGGGCACAGAAATATTCTTTAAGCTTCCTTCAGTAACAGCAACAGAAACTTTCATCATGGCGGGAGTGCTTGCAGAAGGAAAGACTGTTCTTCGCAACGTTGCTATGGAACCTGAGATCGAGGATCTCGCCAATTATCTTAATTCTTGCGGCGCAAAAATAACCGGAGCAGGAACACCAACAATTGAAATTGAAGGTATTGGAATGCTTGTAACTTCTGGCAAAAAATATGTAACGATGCCGGATCGTATTGAAGCGGGGAGCTTTCTTATCTTGGGAAGTCTTTGTGCAGAGGATTTGCTCATTAAAAAATGTGAACCAAAACACTTGGATGCTCTCACTGTGGAGCTCGTTCGTGCGGGAGTGCCGATTGAGATCGGAGCGGATTATTTTCATATCAAAGGAAATTTGGCTCCAAACTCATCTTTCAAAAGTTTTAATATAAAAACGCACGAGTACCCAGGATTTCCAACAGATATTCAGGCACCTGCATCAATTTTCCTCACACAATCTTCTGGAGATGCAGAAGTCTTTGAAACAATATTCGAAAATCGCCTCAATTATGCGAATGATCTCGTATCAATGGGTGCTGATATTAAACTCTGGGGAGCACATACGATGACGATAAAAGGCCCGGCGATTCTCAAAGGCAAAGAGCTCTATGGACCAGATATTCGGGCTGGTTTGGCGCTTGTTATTGCTGCGCTTGTCGCAAAAGGAGAGTCTCTTATACATAATGTATACTATATCGACCGTGGATATGAGAATATCGAAGGAAAGCTTCGTTCTATCGGCGCGGGCATAGAAAGACTTCAATAAATAAAATACTGTGGCATTTTTTCAGAAAAAACTAGGAATAGATCTAGGTACTGCGAACACGCTTGTGTTTATGCCTGGGCGAGGGGTGGTTTTAAACGAACCATCAGTTGTTGCTGTGTCTGAACAGGACAATAAAATTCTTGCTGTTGGTAATGATGCGAAAGACATGGTGGGAAAGACTCCGGATAATATTATTGCTTATCGGCCGATGAAGGACGGAGTGATCGCAGACTATCGTGTCACGGAAGCGATGCTCCGCTACTATATTTCAAAATCTCTCGGACGATGGTCATTTGTAAAACCTGAAGTGATGATCTCTGTGCCTGCAGGAGTGACTTCAACAGAGCGTCGCGCGGTGATTGAAGCTGCAGTGAAAGCAGGAGCAAAAAATGCGTATGTGGTGAAAGAGCCAATTCTAGCTGCTATTGGTGCGGGTATTTCTATTTATGAGCCACGCGGACATATGATCACAGATATTGGAGGAGGTACAACAGACGTTGCGGTGATTTCGCTTGGAGGAATTGTTGCATCGACTTCTGTAAAATGCGCCGGAAATAAAATTGATAATGCGATCATTGATTACATCAAGAAAAATTATAACCTCATGATCGGTGATAAGACTGCCGAGGATATAAAAATAAATATTGGATCTGCTGTGCCTGTTGAGGAAGAACTTTCAATGATGGTGAAGGGAAGAGATTGTCTTTCAGGGCTTCCGCGCTCTGTTGAAATAAAAACAAATGAGATTGTCCGCGCCATTGGCAAGGAACTTCGCGATATGATTCAGGCCATTAAAGATGTTTTGCAGGAGACTCCACCTGAACTCGCATCGGATATTATCGACAGAGGCATTACGATGACAGGCGGCTCATCGCTTCTTCGAAATTTACCAGAGCTTGTGCTTCGCCGTACAGGTGTAAAAGCGCAGCTTGCAGAAAACCCACTCTTTTGTGTTGCGAATGGAACAGGTATTGCTCTCGAACATTTGGATACGTATAAGAAATCTATTATTGCGAAGAGGTAGTCTATAAAAAGATAAAGCCCGACATCCGTATGAAAACGAATGTCGGGCTGCCACGTCGGACAAAGGCCGACTCCGCTCATTTTTGCGCGTAGAGCTCCGCTCCTTCATCATAACTATGTGCGGGTACATTTCTCTGCCGCATACAGAGTTTTTGAATCCTATCCATCGTAGTGTGGAGTCGGACAGAGAATTCTCACAATTCCATTGGAATCTGAGACAACTGGAGCAGTTACGGAAATCCTGCTCAGACCGGCAACGTACTCTATGGGTCGCCTTTACGCGCCCCCGATACTAAGGCAACCTCCAATTCTAACTCTCGGGAGCACCGGATTCCATATTCACACTATACCGGTATTTTTTGTGTGAATACTAGCTGTATCGTCCAAAACTGAAACCAGCTAGGTAATTTCAGCAGGTTTTCATAATAACATGATTAAATTATAAAGTCAAGTATATAAGAAGGCATAATTTTGGGATACTTTTTCCATGAAATTCGGAGATCATCACGCATATTTTATAGAAGGTGAAAGGGAAGCTGTGCTTGCCGAGGTGGAGAAATTTCTTGAAAAGGAAATTGGCATGGAGCTTAAAGGAAATCCTGATTATCAAATTCTCGATTATGGAAATTTTTCTATTGATGATGCTCGAGCTCTCAAAGAGATGCATTCCGGCAGGGCAGTAGGAGAGAAAAGATTTTTTGTTGTGTCTTTCTCGAGCGCTACAAACGAAGCGCAAAACTCACTTCTTAAAATTTTTGAGGAGCCGAATCCAACATCGCGATTTTTTATCATCGCTCCGTCTGCTGGAATCCTTCTTCCAACTCTCCGCTCTCGATTTGAAATAATTAAAACTGAACAAAAAAATAAAAATTCTTTGGATATTTCTCCTGAAGATTTTCTTAAAGCTCTGCCCGGAAAAAGAATGAAAGATATCAAAAAGATCACTGATGGTCTTTCGAAAGAAGAAATTTCAAAAGAGGATATCCGAATATTTCTTGAAAATCTTGCCGACACACTTCGAGAAAGAATTATTTCAAAAAAAGAGGATCCAAAGAAACTTTCTGAAGTGCTTATGGTTCTCTCCTATATTGGCGATCGTTCTACATCTCTCAAAATGCTTCTTGAGCATCTTGCTTTAGTGCTCTCATAAAAAAAATACCGAGATGCTAGATCTCGGTGTAAAGTTCCTCGAGCCCTGGGGGAGAGGGCTCGAGGGTTATATGTGTTCGGACGCTATGGGTACCATCACGAACACAGTGCCGTGAAAGGGAATAGAAGGCGCGCAGAGTCGAAGCGTTTTTGCATTGCCGGGTTTGTTTTCCCACACAACGCAGGATCTTTCCTTGCCACACCGGACAGGAATGATGCAGGGCAATTCCGTTTCTCCCAAAAAATTCTCCGTCAGTCGAGCGATCTGGTTTCCTGTCGGACAGGCAATGAGAGTGCAGGGTATATCCGTCATGTGGCACGCTACACTCATAAGCTCAGCGATCGACATTCCATCGCTTGTGTTGTCGATCTCAATCTCGACTGCCCTGATACACAGTCGCTGAACTTGTTCAGGTGTAAAGATGGGATCGGCTAACCGAGCAAGATAGCGTTTATTGGCTTCGTTGTCGCCAAATTTTGCTTCAAGCTCCGCGTTTCCTTCTAGAGGTGGTAGGGTTGTTTGAACTGGAAGCAATTCACTTTTCATGTTTTAAAGAACGGGTTCTAAGGAGTAGGGTCGGTCTCTTGCTAAAAAGACGTGACCCATGGATGGTTTATTACAATAGTGTTCAGTTTGATTTATACATCTGAGAAGTATTTGGCGCAATATAATCGTTCTGTGTTATTATTTCGCTATACTTACATAAGAATAATTAATTTCATGTACGATTTCTCACATCTCAAAAACCGCATTAAAGAAACAGAAGAATGGCTTTCTCGTGAGCTTTCACAAATCCGTACTGGACGAGCGACACCAACAATTCTCGATAAAGTTCTCGTTGAATCATACGGCTCACTTATGCCGATCAATCAGGTGGCAAGTATTGCTTCAGAAGGACCACAAAGCCTTCGCATTGCACCTTGGGATCAGTCTGTTATTAAATCAATTGAAAAAGCAATTGTTGCAGCAAATCTTGGTGTATCTGTTATGACAGATGAAAAAGGTGTGCGTGTTACCTTTCCAGCACTCACATCAGAAACACGCCAGCAGTTTGTGAAAATGGCGAAGCAGAAAGTAGAAGATGCAAAGATCGCGATTCGTGGAGAGAGAAACAAAGTAAACGATGATCTTCAGACAAAGAAGAAAAACTCTGAAATGGGAGAAGACGATATGATGCGATTTAAAAATGAAATGGAAAAGATCGTCAAAGAAGGTAACGAAAAGCTCGAATCTCTCGCCAATAAAAAAGAAGACGAAATAACAGGCTAAAGCGTGTCAGTCATTACATTTATAATTATCATCTCGATACTAGTGTTCGTACACGAACTCGGTCATTTTCTTATTGCAAAGAAATCTGGCATTCGTGTTGATGAATTTGCTATCGGCTTTCCGCCAAAAATCTACTCATGGAAAAAAGGGGAGACTGTTTATTCAATCAATCTCATTCCTTTCGGCGGTTTCGTAAAAATCTTCGGTGAAAATCCTGATGAGGAATCTTTGGCTGGTCCGGATGCGTCACGAAGCTTTGCTAAGAAAAGGAGAGATATTCAAGCCGCCGTTCTCGCGGGAGGTATTCTTTTTAATATTCTTTTTGCATGGATTCTTTTTTCTGGGTCACTCATGCTTGGTGTTGCAAGTGAGGGGAGTGGTCCTGATGCATCGCTCTATATAGTTGATGTTGCAAAAGATTCACCAGCAAAAGTTTCTGGACTTCAGGCGGCAGATAAAATTATTTCTTTAAGTGACAGTGCAGGAAAAACAGTCGCTGCGCCGCTTACTCCCGATGCAGTGCATGATTTTATTGTTGCTTCCAATGGTTCTCCTGTTACTGTGAATATTTCTCGCGGAGGCAAGGAAATGACGGAAAAAGTTACACCAGTAAAAGGTGTTGTAGGAAATGATTATGGTGTCGGCATTACCATGCTTGAAATCTCAATTCGAAAACTTGGATTTTTCCCTGCAATTTGGGAAGGAGGAAAAGATACAGTGAATGCAGTCGAGTCGACAGCAGCGAGCCTCTGGTCATTTATAAAAAGTGCTTTTGTTGCTAAGGCAAACCTCGGTGATATTTCAGGACCCGTAGGAATCGTCTCTCTCGTCTCACAGGCGCGTGAATTCGGTTTCGGCTATCTTCTTTCTTTCACTGCACTTATCTCTGTAAACCTCGCAGTCATCAACCTCATTCCGTTTCCAGCTCTCGATGGAGGACGTCTTCTTTTTGTAGCGATCGAAGCGATTCGTAGAAAAGCAGTGTCGCCAAAAATTCTTAATACACTCAATGTTATTGGTTTCGTGATTCTTATGGTTCTTATGGTAGTGCTGACAATCTCGGATATATCAAAACTAATTGGTAAATAATATGTCTATCGAACTCCCAGAAAAAGATTTTCCAGAAGAGCATATTACGGTTGATAATGAAGCGAAGTTTTTAAAACTCACTAACGATCTCCAGATCATCTTGATTCAACAAATGCTTCGAGATCGTTCAATAGGAGAGAATGACATAGATGCAAAACGCAAAGTAGAAGCAGAGTGGACTGATAAGTATTCAAAAAAATTCAGAGAAATTTTCCATCGAGAGATTATTGCCAACCCTCATTTGGCTGAAGATCTGCATACTATTCCTGACGCTGAAATTGAGAAAATAAAAGGATTTCTTTTCGAAGATTCATCAAAGGTGGATCCTGAAAATTATCCAGAAGATTTGGCTGCATAAAAAAATTCGCCCGAGTGGGCGAGTGGGTTATGCGAATCCGAGAAGCCAGTCGAAGGGCTTGAAACCTTTGTTCTCAGGTTTCTCTTTGAGACGCCGGATGAGTTCTTGTACAACCGGATGCGTGACGTTTTCCTTGATTTTTTCAGGATCGATGCCGACCTCGGCACAGAGCTGTTGAAGAATCTGAAAATCGGTGGCGTTATGTAAGTCCATGCTGACGCATTTATATAACAAAATACAAAAATAGTCAAATATTTATATGTAATAAAAATTGCTCTAGAAAGAGCAAGCGTTTAAGGTCCCATCCTCATGAACTCAAGCTGGCAGCTGCCGTAGAGGATTGCTGAAATTGGACCGGCAACGATACTCCAGAAGGAATACCAGAAGCCGATTTTGTGTCCGTTGTGTTTGTGATATGGATTCCACAGAAACACCGCAGATGCTCCTCCGCACCCAAGCCAAAAAAGAATGCAAAGTGTCACGATAATGTACATATTCATATAAATTATAAAAACACCCAAGTATTTTTTTGTCAACAAGGTTCAGTTTTTAAAATATAGTAGAATAGCGACACATGAAACAATCACATCTTTTCACAAAAACACGTTTTGAAGCCCCAAAAGACGAAGTCTCAAAAAATGCTGAGCTTCTCATTCGCGCAGGATTTATTCATAAAGATATGGCGGGTGTTTATTCATATCTTCCTCTAGGTCTTCGAGTGATGAATAAACTTTCGGGAATTATTCGCGAAGAAATGTATGCACTTGGTGCGAATGAAGTATCGCTTGCAGCACTTCAAAACAAAGAACTTTGGGAAAAGACAGGGCGATGGAGTGATGATGTTGTCGACAACTGGTTCAAAACAGAATTTAAAAATGGCAGCGAGGCCGGGCTTGGATTTTCACACGAAGAGCCTCTTACAAATCTTCTTAAGGATCACATTCGTTCATACAAAGATCTTCCGGTGTCTGTCTTTCAAATTCAGACAAAATTCCGCAATGAAGTGAGAGCAAAATCCGGCATTCTCCGTGGTCGCGAATTTCTTATGAAAGATCTCTATTCATTCGCAAGGGATCAAAAAGAGCATGATGAATTTTACGAAAAGGCAAAAGAAGCATATGTGAAGATTTATAACCGAGCAGGAATTGGCGAGAAGACGCACCTTACTTTCGCGTCAGGAGGTGTCTTCTCAAAATATTCTCATGAATTTCAGACAGAGACAGAAGCAGGTGAAGACACGATTCACTTTGATGCAAAGAAAAATATCGCAATAAACAAAGAAGTGTTTACCGATGATGTTTTGGAATCACTCGGCGTCGATAAAAAGAATCTCGTTGAGAAAAAAGCAATTGAAGTCGGAAATATTTTTACTCTAGGGACACGATTTTCAGAACCACTCGGACTTACATACACAGACGAAAAAGGGGAAGTGCACCCTATGATCATGGGTTGTTACGGCATTGGCGTAGGGCGACTTATGGGTACGATCGTTGAAGTCTTGGGCGAGGAAGATGCAATGGTCTGGCCAGACGAAGTATCACCTTTCAAAGTTCATCTCATTTCAATTGCAAACGGTGATGCGGATGTAGAAAAAGATGCAAAAGAGGCGTATGAAAAATTAAAGCAAGCGGGAATTGAAGTACTTTTTGATGATCGTGAGCTTCGAGCGGGAGAGAAATTTGCTGATGCGGATCTTATTGGAATTCCACACCGCATTGTAATGAGTAAAAAAACACGTGAAGCGGGAACGGTTGAATATCAGGATCGAAAAAAGAAAGAGACAAAAAATATCGGAATCGATGAAGTGATTGAAACTCTTGCATAAATACATGAAGAATAGATTTAAAACTTTTATATCAAACGACATAGGAATAGATTTGGGAACTGCAAACACTCTTGTGCATGTTGCTGGTGCCGGCGTTGTGGTGTCTGAGCCTTCGGTTGTAGCGGTCAATCAAAAGACAGGACAAGTAGTTGCTGTTGGTGCTGCGGCAAAGGATATGCTCGGGCGAACACCGGGACATATTGTTGCGGTGCGTCCACTTGTTGATGGTGTGATTTCAGATTTTGAAGTGACGGAAGAAATGCTCGCATACCTCACACGAAAATCAGAAGAGGGAAGAAAGAAGTGGCTTGGACCGCGTGTTGTTGTCGGAGTGCCATCGGGAATTACGAACGTTGAAAGACGAGCGGTGCGCGATGCGGCACGAAGCGCAGGGGCTAGAGAAGTTTATATCGTTGAAGAGCCAATGGCAGCAGCGATTGGTATTGGACTTCCAATTCACGAGCCGGCAGGAAATATGGTTGTGGATATTGGTGGAGGAACAACAGATGTTGCAGTGATATCACTCGGTGGAATTGTTCATTCGCGAAATATTCGCATCGCAGGAGATAAACTAAATTCCGACATCATGTCCTATCTTCGTAATGAATTTAAAATTCTTATCGGAGAAAAAACTGCCGAAGATATAAAAATAAATATCGGTAATCTTACTCCAGGCGATGCACCGCTTGAGATGCCTGTACGCGGACGAGACCTTATTACAGGGCTTCCTCGAGAAGTGGTTGTGACAGATGCTGATGTACGTGAGGCGATTGGGCTTTCGATCGATACGCTCATTGATTCAATTAAAGAAGTGATTGAAATTACTCCTCCTGAAGTTGTTTCAGATATAATGTATCGAGGAATTTATCTTGTTGGCGGCGGCGCGCTACTTCGTGGCTTTAGAGAACTTCTCGAAGAGGCGCTCAAGATTCCGATTCATATTGCCGATGATCCGCTTACTGCAGTCGTCCGCGGAACAGGTATAATTCTTACTGACATAGAAAGTTTTGAAGATGCACTTATAAAGAATGAGGATGACCTACCTTACACCAATTAGAAAGCGAAAAAAGAAGAATGATTTTTTTCTTCATCCCGCTTTCATTGTTTTTGCTATTTGCTTTATTATCTCTATTTTCTTTTTCTCTGGAGCAAGCAGGGCGGTTATTTATATGGCAAATGGGATGAGAAATTTTCTCGATCGAATTCCTCTCGTTGCATACTTTGAATCGAAAGCTGCACTCAGTGAAGAAAATGCAGCACTTAAAATGCAGATACAGCAGGCTCTTTCTTCTCAAGGAGTCACAGCTGCACTTCAAAATGAAAATGCAACACTGAAAGCATCTCTTGGTAAAAGAGTCGAGCAAACTCTTGATGCAAATGTCATCGAAAATCCAGGATTTTCTCCCTATGACACTTTGGTTTTAAATAAGGGTACAGACGATGGTGTAGCGGTCGGAAATAAAATATTTTATGGATCACTAGTTATTGGTGAAGTTATTGAGGCGGATTCTGCAATTTCTCGTGCAGAACTTTTCTCAACTCCCGGAAAGACTTTTCAAGCAAAAATTGGTAGTGAAAAAATAGAAGCGGAAGCTGAAGGGCAGGGTGGAGGTTCATTTGTTATTCTTCTTCCAAAAGCTGTTAGTGTGTCGAAAGGAGATCCAATATTTCTTCCAGAAGAATCATCAAAAGTATTTGGTTTTATCTCAGGAGTTTCCTCTGATGAAACAAACCCTTTTCAAAAAGTATTTTTCACTTTGCCTGTAAACCCATTTCAAATCGATGAGGTTTCAATAAAAATATGATCACGCGTATCATTCTTTCAGTATTCGCACTTTTTTGTCTCTTTGTGTTTCCGTGGTGGGCAGCAGCTCTTTGTCTCATAACAGGCCTCATCCTTTTTGATTATATTGAGATAATATTTTTCGGTTTTCTTTTTGATATGCTCTACAGTGTAGGCGACCCAGCATGGACGAGGTTTTCATTTCTTGCACTTTCTTTTATTCTATATGGCGTTACGAGTGTTGTTAAAACATATTTTGCCACATAACGATGATCACAGAATTCTTTCGCAATATTAAAAAAAGATTAAAATCACGCTCACACAAGCTCGACCCTGACGAGATTTTTCTTGATTCAGGAAACCTTCCCGACTACGATCGTGACCAATTTGAGGGTCGTATTGAAAAGCCGATAAAAAAAAGAAATCTCTACGTTGTTGCTTTTGCTTTTCTTGTTATTCTTCTTCTTTTTGTATCAAAAGTGAGCGCGCTCCAGATTGTTGATGGTAAGACATATGCAGACAAAGCAGCAAATAACCAACTCCGCAAAGATCTTGTATTTGCAGATCGTGGAATGATCACAGATAGGAATGGAAAACCTCTTGCGTGGAATGAGGTCGGAAGCACAACGCCGTTCGCTTCAAGAAAATATATTGATGAAACTGGATTTTCAAATATCTTGGGGTATGTGAAATATCCGCAGAAAGATAGTTCGGGAAATTTTTATACGACAGCACTCAGTGGACAAGCGGGAGCAGAAAAATATTTTGATTCTACTTTGGCTGGACACAACGGAAGCAAACTCACTGAGGTTGATGTAAAAGGAAATGTGCTTTCTGAAAGCACGATCGACCGACCGGAGAATGGTAATTCACTCGCACTTTCTATCGATGCTGGACTTCAACATGAAATGTATGACCGTGTTGCAAATGCTGTAGAAAGCTCACACTATGCTGGTGGAGCAGGAGTATTTATGGATGCAAAAACCGGTGAGGTATTGGCGGCTGTGACATATCCTGAATACGATTCACAAACAATGACAGACGGAAAAGATACAGCCGCGATAAAAAATTTCCTTCAGAGTTCTCGAAAACCTTTTCTTGATCGTTATTCTGACGGACTCTATGCTCCTGGTTCGACGATAAAGCCATTCATTGCTGTGGGAGTTCTCAATGAAGGTTTGATCGATCCTATGAAAACAATTTTAAGTACAGGATCAATCTCTTTGCCAAACCCGTATGATCCGGCACATCCTTCAATTTTCAAAGACTGGCGTCCTCAAGGATATGTCGACATGAGACATGCGATTGCTGTTTCGTCTGACGTATATTTTTATGAAGTGGGAGGAGGTTTTCAGGGACAGAAGGGCCTTGGTATTTCAAAGATCGATGAATATCTAAAGAAGTTTCTTTTCTCAACATCGACTGATGGATTCTTCAGTGGTCCGGCGGGTACAATTCCGACTCCAGAATGGAAAAAAGAAAATTTTGCTGACGGTGAATGGAGAGTGGGAGACACATATCACACAACAATCGGACAATATGGTTTTCAGGCGACACCACTTCAGCTCGCCCGAGCGGTGACGGGGATTGCAAATGAAGGAACGGTTGTATCGCCGACAGCTGTAAAAGGAGAGCAAGGGGAAACTTCTTCGCTCGGTGTAAATTCTACTGACTACACTCCTGTAAAAGAAGGAATGCGACTTGCGGTAACAGGAGCGACAGCAATCGCGCTCAATGTACCAGGTCTAGAAGCTGCCGCGAAGACGGGAACAGCGCAGCTTGGTGTAAACAATGAATACGTAAACTCGTGGGTAGAAGGATTTATCCCGTACCAGAATCCAAAATACGTGTTCGTGATAGTTCTTGAAAAAGGTCCGCCGCATTATACAGTGAGTGCTATGCAAACAATGGGACAAGTACTCACATGGGCAAGGGATAATGAGCCGGAGTACGTGAAATAGGGCATAATGGTTAACAGTTGTTAACCATTGACTTTTGGGGTCAAAAATCGTAAAGTTAGGCCCCAAAAGAGGTCACTTTTTGTGGCCACACTAGGGCTTACTATATAAATAAATTCCAATGACTGAGGAAAAAGAATACCTCACACAAGAGAAGTTTAAAGAGCTTGAAGCCGAGCTTGAACATCTCAAGAAAACTAAAAGACGCGAAGTAGCGGAAAATCTCGAATATGCAAAAAGCATGGGAGATCTTTCTGAAAACGCGGAATACCAAGAGGCACGCGAAATGCAGGCAACGATCGAAGAGCGTATTGGTAAACTCGAATCAATTCTCAAATCTGCTGAAATCATGACTGCACATCATGGTGGTATTGCTGATATTGGTGCAACTGTCGTTCTTGAAAAAGAAGGAGAAAAAACTCGACATACATACAAGATCGTAGGTTCTGAAGAGGCTGATATTGCAAATGGGAAGATTTCAAATCATTCTCCACTCGGACAGGCGATGTATGGAAAGAAGAAAGGCGATAGCTTTACTTTCACTAGCCCAAAAGGAAAGGTGGCGTATAAGGTGATCGACGTTAAATAAAGAAACTCGAAAGCCGCGCCTCCTTGTGAGGCGCGGCTTTGTTTATGAAAACTCATCTGCTATCATAATTCTCATGACTATTGAAGACATACGAAATGTAAGACTCGAAAAGCTCGCGAAAATACAGGCGAAAGGTATTAATCCATATCCAGCGCATACAGACAAAACTCACTCAATCGGTGAGGCTATTTCTGCCTTTGAAACTCTTGAGAAAGGTGTAGAAGAAATTACTCTTGCGGGACGAGTGATGTCGCTTCGTGGGCAGGGTGCAATTATTTTCTTCGATCTTTTTGATGGCTCAGAACATGGAGGAAAATTTCAGGGAATTCTAAAAAAAGATGAAATAGGAGATGAAGCTTTTGATTTTTGGAATGAAGTAGTCGATATGGGAGATTTTGTTGAGGCAACGGGTACAGTTTTTACAACAAAACGAGGTGAGAAAACTCTTGCGGTAAAAGGTTGGAAAATGCTTTCAAAAAGTCTTCAGCCTCTTCCAGAAAAATGGCATGGTCTTCAGGATGTTGAAGAAAGATATCGAAAACGATATCTCGATATCTTGGGAAATCCAGAACTTCACGATCTTCTCATTAAGAAATCAAAATTCTGGGATGTCGCACGCAATTTTATGAAGTCTCATGGGTTTCTTGAAGTTGAGACACCGACACTTGAGCTCACAACTGGTGGAGCAGAAGCGCGACCTTTCAAAACACATCACAACGATTATGACATCGACGTATTTCTTCGTATCTCAGTAGGAGAGCTCTGGCAGAAAAGACTCATGGCTGCGGGTTATCCAAAGACTTTTGAGATTGGTCGCATTTATAGAAATGAAGGATCAAGCCCAGAACATCTTCAGGAATTTACAAATCTTGAGTTCTACTATGGTTACGCAGATACAGACATGGGAATGGAGCTTGTCGAAGAACTCTATCGCACAATTGCAAAAGAAGTTTTTGGAAAAACAGATTTTATTTCTCGCGGGCACGAATTCGATCTCGCAAAACCTTGGAAGAGAATTGATTACTCTGAAGAAGTAAAACGACAGACGGGAATTGATCTCGCTACTGCGACAGAAAAAGAAATGAAAGCAAAGCTTATAGAGCTTGGTGTGAAATTTGAAGGGGAGAATAAGGAGCGACTCACAGACTCACTCTGGAAATTTTGCCGCAAATCAATTTCAGGTCCTGCATTTGTTGTAAATCATCCAAAGCTTGTAGCACCTCTTGCAAAAGAGGATCCAAAAAAACCTGGCACAGTAATGCGCTTCCAACCACTTATTGCAGGAAGCGAAATTGGAAATGGATATGCGGAGCTCAATGATCCGATCGACCAGCGCGCACGCTTTGAAGAGCAGCAGAAACTTATCGATCGTGGTGATGAAGAAGCAATGATGTCAGATCTTGAATTCGTAGAAATGCTTGAGCACGCGATGCCACCAACATGTGGATTCGGATTCGGTGAAAGACTTTTTGCAGTACTTGCAGACAAACCTCTTCGTGAGACGGTGACATTTCCGCTTATGAAGCCGAAAATAGACGAAGAGTAAAATAATGAAATTTACATTTATTACAATCACAAAGACGACGAAGAAAACGACGAATCCGTTCGGACGTTTGTGTTTGTGATTAAAAATATTTGATCTCAAAAACAAGCGCCCGAACAAGGCGCTTGTTTTATTATGAGGACAACACAAAAGCACATTCGTACTCTCGTTGATGTAAACGGAGAGGAGTGCATCGAAAAAATATCATTCTATCCTTCGAACTTTCCAAGTTGCCCAAAGGGACTTGAGGAAATTCTTAAAATCGAATTTCCACTTCTTCACGAGGGCGATTTCAGTATCGAAAAGCAGAGCAGTGGAGTGGTGGATGTCATTCCCAAAACTCCACAGCCGCGGCCGGAAGATTTCGTTCACTTTGATGAACTGACAATTTTTCACTGTGATAGACCAAGCTCGGTCGAAAGTTTTCTTGAGATCATACACGCTCATTTTTATGGGCTTAGTCTCAAGGATCTTTCTGTGAGTTTTGGTATTGCCTCGATCACGATCGCAAAAAAATAGTTCTTTTACTGCGCAGAATTTTCTGCGCAATTTTTTTATATAAAAATTCTCGCGAGGCCTAGGCGGCAGCGCGAGTGGGTTTTCGTGAAAGTTTAACAAGGTTCAAATACGGTATGAGTTCGGGATCGTGTTGCTCCATCTTTCGTGCACGAAGGTGCTCGGCATGTGGATTTATTTCACGTTTCCGTTCATTCCATTCAAGTCGCTTGAAATGAGAGAGTGTGTTGGCTTTGGTGAGTACTGCAGCGAAACAGACAGAGATGATTTCTTCATTCTCGCCATTTATTTCGGCGATATAAAGTGGTTGAATGCGGAGCGGCTCACCAGGAGTACTGCGCATAAGTTCGACCGTCTCTTCTGCTTTGATCGCTTTCTCGATCTCTTCACGTGAAGGTGCAAAATAATACATCACAAAAACTTTAACATCTACATCTCACAATGCAATGCTTTTTCGACCGTGTCTCTGTGTGGAAAACTCTGTTTGGTAGTGGTGAGAGAGTGGTATAAAATAGTAACTAAGTGGAATAAAGTGGTAAATAATTAAAAATGCTTATCGGCGAATACAAACACACAATCGACGACAAAAAACGCATTTCGCTGCCGTCGAAATTTCGCAAGGAGATGGGCAAGAAGATTGTAGCCACATATGGTTTGGAAAACTGTCTCTCTTTGTATCCGCAAAAAGAGTGGCAGAAGATATCAGGGCAGATTGCTTCGGGAGGAATGCTTAAAAGTGACTGGCGAGAGTTCAACAGATTCATGTTTGGTGGCGCTGTGGAGCTTGAGGTAGACGCGCTAGGAAGAATTCTTATCCCGGAATATTTGCGAGAGTTTGCGGAAGTAAAAACAGGGGCGGTATTTATTGGAGTGCACAGTCGCCTTGAAGTCTGGAATGAGAAGAGATGGGAGGACTACAAGAAGAGGGTGGTTGCCGGCGCAGATTCTCTCGCTGAGAAACTGAGCCAAACAGGAGCATTCTAAATATGGAAGCCCGGGACAAAACAGTGCATAAAAGTGTTCTTTTACAAGAAACAATAGACGGTTTAGAGCTTACAAAAGGTGATGTTCTTCTCGATGGCACATTGGGCGGAGGAGGGCACGCAACTGAAGCTGCAAAGAAAGTTGGTGGTGATATCACAATCATCGGCATCGATGCAGACAAAGATGCACTTGAGCGAGCGGAAGAGAAAGTAAAAGCAACTGGAGCAAAATTCTTCGGATGGAATGGAAATTTCCGTCAGCTTGATCTTGCTCTTCGTGATGCACACATCGAAGAAGTAAACGGTATCATCTTTGACTTCGGACTTAGCTCAGACGAACTAGGGCAGTCAGGAAGAGGATTCTCATTTAAATTCGATGAGCCACTTCTCATGACGCTTAAATCACATCCTACGGAGAACGACCTCACAGCACGCGATGTTGTAAACAACTTTGAGGAAGAAAATCTCAAAGTGATCATAAAGGGTTTTGGTGAAGAGAGATTTGCAGGACGCATTGCGAGAGTAATTTGTGAAGCACGAGCTATTAAACCGATCGAGACGACATTTGAACTCGCTTACATTATCACAAGCGCAGTGCCACGAATGTTTCGAGGAGGAAGAATTCATCCGGCCACGAAAACATTCCAAGCAATACGCATTGCAGTAAACGACGAGCTCGGTGCAATTGAAGAAGGTCTTATTAAGGGTTTTGAAAAGCTATCAAGCGAAAGCCGAATGGCAGCGATATCTTTTCATAGCCTTGAAGACAGAATCGTAAAAAGATTCTTTAGAGAAATGGAAAAAGAGGGGAGAGGAAAAATTATTACAAAAAAACCAATAACGCCAAGTGATGCAGAGCTAAAAGAGAATCCAAGGTCACGAAGCGCGAAACTCCGAATCATTCAAAAAATTTAAAATACAATGACAAAAGTTCCATCACAATATCGATACCAAAAAGTCTTCTGGACTCTCTCAGCTCTCTGTTTTGTCCTCGGAGCTCTCTATGTTGGTCTTATGCTCCAGACTGTGCGAAACACCCTCGCTCGCCAGGATGCGGAAAAAGAAATCGCAGCTCTTACATCAGATGTGAGCAAGCTTGAATTTGCGTACCTCAGCGCAACAGCATCAATCGACAGCACAATGGCTCACTCACTTGGCTACGTAGAAGTGACAGATACGCTCGTTGCAAAGAAATCTTCAGGTCTTAGCATAGCTTTTAAGAATGAAATTTAAAAATATTTCACGAATTCGCATAGTCTCACTCGGCGTCATTCTCGTGGCGCTCGTTTTTATAGTAAAGCTCTATATTCTCCAGGTCATCCAATATCACGACTTTACGATCCTTGCTGACAAACAATATACAAGACCTTCGAATACAGTTTTTGATCGTGGTACGATCTTTTTCCAAAACAAAAACGGAGATCTTATTTCTGCGGCAACACTTGCAACAGGTTTTACTGTAGCTGTGAATCCAAAGAAAATTACCGATGCCACATCGACATATCAAGCACTAAACGCCATCATACCAATCGATCATGATTTCTTCATGCAAAAAACGGCGCAAAAAACACAGTCTTACATTGAGATTGCAAAAAAAGTATCTGAGGAGAATGGCAAAAAAATTGATGATGCAAATATTCCAGGTATTAGCGTTTACAAAGACCAGTGGCGTTTTTACCCAGCAGGGCAGACAGCAGCACATACACTTGGTTTTGTCGCATATAAAGGCGATGACCTTGTCGGGCGGTACGGTCTTGAGAGATTCTATGAAAATGTTTTAGGTCGCGGTAAGACAGATCTCTATGCAAACTTCTTCGTGCAGATTTTCTCAAATATTTCAAAAACAGCATCACCGACAGATGATCCAGAAGGAAATATTGTAGCGACAATCGAGCCTACCGTGCAGACCACTCTCGAAAGTGCACTTACGAAAATTCAAGATTCGTGGCATTCAGATGAAACAGGAGGAATTATTATGAATCCAAAAAATGGAGAAATTTATGCGATGGCAGCAATGCCAACTTTTGATCCAAACAATTTCCAAACACAGAAAGATGTTTCTGTTTTCTCAAACCCTCTCGTCGAAAAAGTATACGAAATGGGTTCTATTATAAAACCTATTACCATGGCTGCAGGTCTTGATGCGGGAGTGATCACACAAAACACAACATACAACGATACAGGTTCAGTAACCGCGAACAATATGACCATTCACAACCATGACCTTATCAAAAATGGTATTACGTCGATGCAGGATGTTCTCAATGACTCGCTCAACACCGGTGCTGCATTCGTCGCACAAAAGCTCGGACAGAAAAAATTTGGAGACTATCTTTATGCATATGGCTTGGGAGATAAGACGGGTATCGATCTTCCAAACGAAGCGCAGGATCTCATTTCAAACGTTCGAAGCAAACAGGAGATCGACTACATTACCGCATCATTCGGACAGGGTATCGCCATGACGCCAATTGCAACCATTCGCGCCCTCGCAACGCTCGCAAACGGCGGTGTCCTTGTAACTCCACATGTCGTAAAAAAGATAAGCTACAATAACGGCCTATTTAAGACCATAAACCCGCCAGTAGGTCCTCATGCCATAAGTATTGAGGCGTCACAGACACTCACGTCTATGCTCATTAAAACTGTCGATACGGCCCTTCTGGGAGGTGCTGGTAAGAATCCGCACTATACTGTGGCCGCAAAGACTGGTACTGCTCAAATTGCCAAAGAAGGCGGTGGAGGGTACTATACTGACCGCTACCTGCATTCATTCATGGGATATTTTCCGGCTACAGACCCACAGTTCGTCATCTTGCTTTATACATATGATCCAAAGACAAATCTCTTCGCTGCCAATACTCTAGGCCAGCCGTTCTTCGATTTGTCGAAATTCCTATTCAATTATTATCAAATTCCGCCCGACCGATAGCAAATAAAAATATGAAAAAATATTTCAAAAAAATTGTTGTTGCAATCCTCATGGCCGAAGCCAAGCTGGTCATAAAAAAATACAAGCCGAAGATTATGGCTGTCACAGGAAGCGTCGGAAAAACATCTACAAAAGATGCTCTCTACACCGCACTTCTTCCTTTCTATCATGTACGAAAAAGCCAGAAGAGCTACAACAGTGATATCGGTATTCCTCTTACAATTCTTGGTGTACCAAACGCATGGGGAGATTTTCGCAAATGGGCAAAAAATATCTGGGACGGTCTTATGCTCATTGTAAAGAGAAAAGAATATCCATCTTTTCTTGTGCTTGAGATCGGTGCAGACAGACCAGGGGAGATCGAGAGAGTTACGAAATGGCTTAAGCCTGATGTCTCGGTCATTACACGTATCGGAAAAGTGCCTGTGCATGTTGAATTCTATAAATCTGTCGCAGACGTAGTACGAGAGAAATCTCATCTCGCACGCAATGCAAAAAAAGAAGGAGCGCTTATTCTCAATGCTGACGACGACGATGTTTTAGGTTTCAAAGAATTCTCACAAGCAAAAGTGATAACGTATGCGATCGACAGTAAGGCAGATGTTGTCGCCTCATATATTCACATCACACACGATGTAGAGGGAAGACCGACAGGTATGACGATGAGAGTTGATATTGCTGGCTCAAGCCTTCCTGTGTCTCTTCCGGGAGTTTTAGGAAAGCAGCATCTTTACCCTGTGCTTGCAGCTTTTGCGGCGGCATATTCTCAAAATTTAAATCTTGTTGAAGTATCGCAATCTTTTGCACGACATGAAGCACCACCTGGACGAATGAACATTATCAAAGGAATGGGAGGAACGACTATTATCGACGACACATACAATGCCTCGCCAGTCGCTCTCGAAGAAGCTCTTAATCTTCTCGGTGAAGTGATGTGTACAGGAAAAAAGATCGCAGTGCTTGGTGATATGCTCGAGCTTGGAAAATTCTCTCAAGGAGAACATCGACGACTCGGTGCCATTGCTGCGCAGAAAGTAGATACACTTGTCTGTGTTGGTATTCGTGCAAAAGATTTTGCAGAAGGAGCTCATGAAGCAGGAATGCGAAAAAATAAAATATTTATGCGTGACGATGCGCTTGCGGGTGCTGCGTGCGTAAAGACGCTCATGAAAAAAGGTGACGTTATTTATGTCAAAGGCTCGCAAGGAATGCGAATGGAGCGCACAGTAGAAGAGCTTATGCTCGATCCAACTCTCAAAGAAAAACTTTTGGTAAGACAGGATCCTGAGTGGAAGAATAGGTAATAAAAATTGACCCGATGGTTCGGGTCATTTTTGTTACTATCTGCTGATATAAATCGTCCCTTTCTTTTGTCTTTTTTCTTCTTCCAAAAGCTCCGCCAAAGGCGTAAACATTGCTCTAAAGAAACAGTAGGAAAGTAAAAAAAAGAAAATCAGGAAAAGTCCGCAATCAAATAATGTAGCCAATTCTTCCTTGCGAAGTCCCAGGTACACTTCGCTGAGCTTCACGCCGTCGAGCATTGGTGCTAGGACCACAATGAAAATAAAGCCGAGGCTTAGCGAGTTCCATCGCACCTTACTTTTTTCGAGAATACTTCGTGTTGCAACGACGCAGAGTACGTTCGAGTAGTAGAAGGCGAGGATGATGAGGATAATCGGATCGTAGTTCATATCAAAAAACTTTTCTCACACATAATGCAATATTTATAAAAAAAGTCAAATAAATAAAAATTCCCTCATGACGAGGGGTTAGCGGGTGCCTCTGAGAATATAACTCGCGGCTTTAAAGGCTTTGTTACACTTTGAGTAGGCAACGATTGTCTCGCCGCGCTGTTCGAGCTTCACGATCTCGAACTCCTCGAGGCCGATGTGTTCTGCTTCTTTCTTTTCACGAGGAAAATCGGAAGTGCTGGAATGTCTGTAGCGAAACACACCTTTAGTGGTGCCAATGTATGCTTCATACGAAGAGCGGCGAGTATCGCCATCGTCGTATATTATTTCACACAAACGCGTCACACCCTCCGGAAGAAGGTAGGGCAGGGCGTCAGCGTGGCTGATTTCGTCCCACTTACCATGTTTTGAATCGGGCATAGTTTCTCCTTTGAAATAAAGCTCTGGTGTTGTACCAAAACGCTCTGGGAAGAGTATCAAAGAGGTTTTGGAAGTCAATTTAAAAAGAGAAAAGCCGCTGTCCGAAGACGAGCGGCTTTTTTGTGTGGATGATGCCGGTCGGTGTTAGCCGATCTTTTTGAGCTGCCAGCGTTTGTGGTCGGCCCAGCGCCAGGTGATGTGGCTTACCGCGAAGATCGCAGCAGCGAGAACCCAGTAGGCAAGGGAAGGACGATGGTGCTGATAGGCCATGATAGCGTGAATTATCGGGACCGCAGTCGTCATCATGAAGATGAAGCCAAGATACCAGACGACCCACACACCCACGTGTTTCAAGAAGGAACGGATTTTCATAGGGCTTAATAATACCACGTTTTACATAAAACGTCAAATAAAAACACACCCAAACAAAGGGTGTGTTTAAAGGTTTTTAATTTACTGAATGCTTACAAGGATCAAAGCGATTGCTGTGACAATACCGAATGTGCCAAGAGTTTGGAGGAAATATCGCATAGCTTCCGCTTTCTTGTTTTCAATGAGAAGTACTACTGGCTGATAGAAGAAGAGGAATCCCATTACAGCTGCTGAGAATACGATGAGTGAGATCATGCCGAGGCCGTCGATAAAAGTGTCAGGCGTGTCATGGCGAATCGACTGCATGTAATGCATGAATAATACGACGAGAGAGATATAAACTGCTGCCGCAAGGGCGTTTAAATATGGTTTTTTCATGGGGCTAATTATATCAAAAATCTTCCAGATTTAATTAAAAAGTGCTATAGTCTTCCTGCTTTTAGGCCCTATCGTCTAACGGTTAGGACGGAGCCTTCTCAAGGCTTAAATCGGGGTTCGATTCCCCGTAGGGTCACAAATTTCTGGAGGAAATTTCGACTTTTGCGTATCCTTGCAAAAGGAATCGAAAGACGGAGCGGACGCAAATTCAGCAGAATTTGCCGCGAGTCGGGGTCGAGAAATTTTGTGAGCGGCGGCGAACAAAATATTCGTGACCGATTCCCTCAAATTCAATATGATTTATAGTTAAATTATGGATTTAGTAAAAAAATATTTTAATATCTTTCAAAAACATATTCTCCAGTCTGTATTATTGCTAATGTTTTTTTTGCTCGTACTGTATTTATTTTCTGATAATTTCAGATGTTTTCTCTTAGTAAGAAATATTGATCCAAACTTTATTATTGGTTTTTTCACTATAATAGCTCTCTTGTTAAGTTCAATTCAAAATTTACATGACAGACGATACGCTTATAATCTAAAAATAGTAGAATCTATTGAAGATAAGGGATTGTTTGTTATATCTAAGCTCATTCAAATTATTGATAAAAGTCATAAGTGTAAAGGTACAACATTGGGGATTAAAGAAGCGATTAAGTCAGGAAAAACATATGAAGATACAAATGATATTTTTTCAAGAGCTATTGAAGCACAGATGGAATTAGCGGCCACTTATATAGACACTTATTTTCCAGCATTAAAAGAAGACTGGAATAATCTTCTAGAAAACAAATTAAGTGAGATTGCAACGATCTGTTCAAATATTTTATTAAATTATAATAAAAATATAAACCTTCTGAATCAACAAAATTTTAGAAATGATGCGCTAGATAATATAGACCAGTATTGTTTAAAGGTTACGGAAATTGATGAATCGGTTAATAAAATCACTTTAAAAATAAGAGATACGATTATTGAAAAAATAAATTTATCAAAAGAGCAAATAAAGAAGTCTTTCAATTTTCAATTATAATTTGCCTCCCTCTCAATTTCATAGCATAATCTCCTTTAATGAAAATAATCCAGCTCTTTATAGCGTTTTGCGCGGCACTTGCTACGTTCAACTTCGTAAGCCCGAAGGTCGCCAAGGCGGCCTTCCATGCAGAGACACTCCATCTCAATGAATGGCAGGAGACATTCACACCGAAGGAAAAGTCTGGGTGGAAGAATACTGCCTACAATTACGGTTACGAGGCATCGAAGGGTTCCTACGTCGGAATTAAATACGGCATTCCGCTTACAGCGGGGCTCGGGCTCTTACTAATCTTCAATTTGGTGCAGCCACGCACTCTGCGCTACTCGCACTAATCTCGCCCGATCATATCGGGCAATTTTTATTATTGACGTTTATAAAAATATGAGGCACTATTTTGAAATCAGTACTTTTTATATGAGCGCGACACAAACGTGCAGTCAAAAGAACCTCGAGAGAATCGGCGTGAGCTGCATCGAGTGCGATGTCTTCCTTACTCATCCGGTCGAGATCCATGAGCGACTGGTAGAATGCCGGGCATGTCATCGCGTCTGGTTTCGCGAAGATCCGAAGACTTACAACTGGACTCATGTCGATCATGAGACAGTAAAGCCGAAGCTCTCAGAGCTCCGGCAGAAGTTTACGGTCTATCCTCACGGCCTCGTTGTTCTTGATTCTTAAGTCCAGGAAATTTCTGGGCTATTTTTATGCAAAAGATTATGCCGGCATGTCAGCAAATTCGTCTTTGAGCACAATGAGATGAATGTGATAGTGACCTTTTACACTTTGTTGTCGTGGAAGGTTTTCGTAAAGAGTTGAGTAGGGAAGAGTGGGAAGTGTTTGTGATTTTATGAGAATAAGCTCTGCGGCTTCTTCGGCTGTCATTTGATCGAGATCGGCATGACGCTTCAAAGTGAGCATGTTATTTTCTTTCGCGATTTTGTCGTAGGGAAAATCGTTGGGAATGATGACCCAATAAGTGAAATCTTTGATGACATTGATGTCTTTTGCTCGGCAGAGAGGGCAGCCGGGCGGAGCATTCTTTCTTGCTTCTTCGTATTTCTTGAATGTTTCAGGTGTGCGGAGACTCATTTTATTTCATGTGTGGTGGTAGTTCAGTTGTGAAATGTCTTCGATCTAACTCATCTGCAATTTCTCCTGCTAATGCCCCAGAATTCTCTACTTTTCCGCCTTTTTCTATAAAAGTTTGCATCACTTGAAGTATCGTGGGCATCAATTCATGGTCGGGGCCCGTGCTCATTATTTCTGCCACTTGATCTGCAAGCTCAGGAATATTTGCTTTGATTGGTTCAAATGATTCGTGCATCTTTTTATTTACGCGAGTAATTCGTCGATCACTGCTTTTACATCCGCACCATCAGCTTTTCCTTTAAGCTCTTTCATAACGGCACCTGTAAACATTCCCATTTTTGATTTATCTACTTCTCCCATCTCTGCCTTTTTGGCTTCGACGATTTTTTTGATCTCTTCTCGGCTCATCATCTGTGGAAGGAAAGCTTCAAGAATAACGAGCTCTTTCTTTTCGTTATCTGCAAGGTCGGCGCGTCCTCCTTTTTCAAATTGCTCGATAGAATCTTTTCGCTGCTTTGCGAGTCGGCGGATGACTGCGACTGCTTCTTCGTCTGTAAGCTTATCCTGAGGTGTTCTGCCTTTTGCTACGAGCTCATTTGTGAAAGCTGAAAGAACGCCGCGGAGTACGGTGAGCTTATCGCTTTCTTTTGCGAGCATTGCTTGTTTGATCTGTTCTCTGATTTGGTCTTGCATCTTTTTTATTTAGTTGTCTATAGCAAAAACTATATCACAAAAGGGAATGTTGATATAATGTCGTCATGAATTCAGGAATTTACATTGCTATCGGCACTATTTTCTTTATAAACGCTATTATTCTTTGGCTCATGCTTCGTAAAAAAGAGCCAGAAAAAGAAGATGGTACAGGTCTCCAGCTTATTCTTTCTCATATAAATGACCTCTCGAAGGTGGTGGACTCAAAGATCCGTGATACTTCTCGTGAGATGCAGGAATCGCTCCGCTATCAATCGAGTGAGTCGTACAAAGTGATACGGGATATTACAGAGCGTCTTGCGCGCCTCGATGAGACAAACAAGCAGGTAATTTCTTTTGCAGATCAGCTCCAGAGCCTTCAGGATGTTTTGAAAAATCCGAAGCAGCGAGGGATTCTTGGTGAATATTATTTGGAAACTCTCCTTAAAAATGTTTTGCCGCCTGGAAGCTTCCAGATGCAGTACCCGTTTGCGGATGGCACGATTGTGGATGCGATTGTGAAAGTAAAAGATAAGATCATTTGCATCGACTCAAAATTCTCGCTCGAAAATTACAACAGGATCATTGAAGAGAAAAATGAAGCAGAAAAAGAGAGACTCGAGAAGATTTTTGTAAACGATCTCAAAAATCGAATTATCGAAACATCAAAATATGTAAAACCTTCGGAAGGGACGATGGATTTTGCATTCATGTTCATTCCGCATGAAGCGATCTACTATGATCTTTTGGTCAATAAAATTGGCGCCCTTAAAGAGGATAATGAAAATCTTATTCAGCGTGCGGCAGGAAAGTATAAGGTCATCATTGTGAGTCCGACATCATTTTTGGCATATCTTCAGACTGTGCTTCAGGGCCTTAAAGCAATGCAGATCGAAGAGACTGCGAAGGATATCATCAAACGTGTCGAGGATCTTGGAAAACATTTGAAGAGTTATGAAGAATTCCACAATAAACTCGGTAATTCGCTTTCAACAACGGTCAATCATTTCATTTCATCTGGCAAAGAATTAAAGAAAGTGGATAAAGATATTATGCGTATTACAGAATCGTCTCCTGGCATTGAGCCTCTCATTTTGGATAAACTTTCAAACGAAGAATAGACATCTGATTTCAATGTGTTAGGTTGAGGTAAGTTATGAATACCGACACGATCGTTATCGCAGAGGTGAAGCCGTGTTCGCCGACGATGAGCACCGGCCAGACATGGGAAGAACTTTTCCCGCTCGCATGCGAGGTGGGTGACTGGATCTCCATTCATACAAATCCGCTTTTTGGCGGGTCGATGGAGTACATCACCAAGGCGCGTGAACTTGCGCCGGGTAAGGTCATTCTTGCGAAAGGTTTTCACTTCACTGATGAGGAAGTTGATGAAGCGCTCGCGCGCGGTGCCAACTATGTCCTCGTCGTTGGGCGCATTCCAGAGCGCAATGAAAGCCAGTGCCTCATCGAGCCATACTATTTCGAAGACCTCGAAAAGATTCCTTCAGGTTTCCGAATCGTCTGGAACTCGAGGGATATCTTCGCGCTCATCAATGCGAAGGAGCCGAAGATCAAGGAAGGTTTCGAAGAAGCGAGGAAGTTGCTTCCGGATGCCTGGATCTGCCAAGCAAGTAACATCCTGACGGTCGACGATGTGCACCCGACGGCAAATGCGGTGCTTATTGGTACGAACCTTGAGTCCTTTGCGAAGTCTCTTCACAACAGCCCGGCGATGTAAATCGCGGGCAATTTTTATATATGTACAAATTACACAAAAGTGGTATAATATCAATAGTTAGCCCGTTTGTTTAAGTCGGCGGGCTGCTTACTTCATTAGGGCGAAAGCTCTATATCTTCCAGGCCGCGGTTTCGAAAGAGACCGCGGCCTGCATCTTTATATGGATATGGCAAAAATTGGCCGGGTTTTTATGGAGACTTTGTCTTCATAAAAACCCGGCACTCCTACCGCTTATTAGGCGGTAGTTGCATTTTTTTTGAAATTGCGTAATATAGTACCCACTATGCCTAAGGCAAAAAACACAACAAAAACAGAGGGATTTGCAGTCATCAAAACTGGTGGAAAGCAGTACAAAGTTGCTGTCGGAGATTCAGTTAAGATCGAAAAGATCATTGGTGAATACAAAGAAGGTGACAAGGTTACTTTCAATGAAGTACTTCTCGTTGATGATGGATCAAACACTACTATCGGTACTCCTGTTGTTTCAGGTGCAATCGTAGAAGGAACTCTTACAAAGATCGGACGACATCCAAAAGTGACTGTGATCAAATACAAGCAGAAGTCACGATACTTCAAGAAAAACGGACACCGACAGCCATTCTTTGAGGTAAAGATCGAGTCAGTAAAGTAATACTCTAAAAGAAAAGCGGG
>JARIGV010000036.1 GCA_029288615.1 Candidatus Tayloriibacteriota bacterium | reverse complement strand
CCGTAAAAGCTATGCTAGATATCTATAAAATTAAAGACACGGCGCTTCCGGCCCTTGTGATAGAAGACGATGTACTTACTGGATTCCACAGCATTGAAGACCTAGAAGCCCGTGTGACAGCCTCTTTCAAGCTTCAGGAGCCCGTAGAAGATGCCCAAAAAGCACCTACAACTAGTAAGCCTAAAACACAATAGAATCTAACTTTTGAGCCGCCTCTCGGGCTTGAACCGAGGACCCACAGTTTACAAAACTGTTGCTCTACCAACTGAGCTAAGGCGGCATATTTAATTTTTGAATTCCTCAAATTTTCTACCAGTCTGCTGTTTTAACTACCAAGACAGCTAAGGCGGTATATTTAATTTGTGCCAACACTATAATCTGAAACGAGACAAATTTCAACTACCCCTCGAGCTTCTCATCATTCTCACTGATTCGTGACAAAAAGAATGATGTTCCACCCTTATTCATAGGCACATCTTTTCCTTTCACTGCATCCACAATATGCGCAATGCGAGGATAGATCTTTGCCTTGATCTTTCGATAGAAAACTACCGATTTCTGAACAAAAGCGTAAAAAGCCTCTCGTCCAAAATGCTTTGGAAACTCAGTTCCGATCTTATGAGCAATGTGTGCCTTTCGTCTAATTGACTCATCGAGCTCAGGACTTACAGTAATATACGCCTTACCATGAGTGTGTTCACGAAGCTTGTTTCCCACCATCGCAATGATCACGATGAGTGAGAGAACAAAAATTGTGAGAGCAATATACATATATTATTTCCCCGATGTTGAGAAGCGAGCGAATTTACCAATCTGAACTTTCTCGCCGAATTTCTGTGTCGCGTTTTCAAGCATAGCAGCAATTGTCATATCAGGATTTTTGATGAATTCCTGATCCATAAGAACCTTCTCTTTAAAGTATGCAGAAATTTTTCCTTCGAGGATCTGTGCTTTCATGTTCTCTGGCTTTCCTTCAAGTTCTTTTTCAAAAACTTCTGATGCCTTTGCCTTTGCATCTTCTGGAATTTCAGATGAAGAAACGAAATCAGGATTTGTCGCAGCTACCTGCATTGCGACGTCACGAGCAAGAGTTTTAAAATCTTCGTTCTTAGCAACGAAGTCAGTTTCGCACCAGAGTTCTACCATAGCACCGATAGTACCTGTGCCATGAATATATGAAGACACAACACCAGCTCCAAGAGCTCGATCACTTTTCTTTCCAGCGATCTCAGCACCTTTTTTACGGAGAATCACAAGAGCTTTTTCCATATCACCTCCAGCGTCTTCAAGAGCCTTACGGCACTGCATAATAGAGATACCTGTTTTGTCTCGAAGCTCTTTGATTTGTTCTGTTGTAATCATGTAGAAAAAAATTAATTAAAGATCAGCCCTAATAAAGTGGCAGTTTAAAGATTTCCGCCTTTGATTGCTTCTACGATTTTACCCGTGAAGTATTCGATGCTTGATCGTGCTGCATCGTTTGCTGGAATTGGATACTGTACAACTTTGAGATCGCAGTCTGTTGATGCGAGAGCAATAACAGGAACTCCCTGCTTCTTAGCTTCCTCTACAGCAATGTATTCTCGCTTAGGATCTACAATGAAAATTGCATCTGGGATTTTTGTGAGATTTCGGATACCACCAAAGAATTTGAGAAGGTTCTCAATCTCGCGGTCAAACATAAGTCGCTCTTTCTTTGTGTATTTTCCGAGCTCTCCTTTTTCTCGCTTTGAGATAAGGTCTTCGAGACGAGCAACACGTCGCTTGATCTGGTCGAAGTTTGTGAGAGTACCTCCGATCCATCGTCCTGCTACGTATGGGAGATTAAGAGATTCTGCAGCTCGTTTTACGATTTCTTTTGCTTCGCTCTTGCTTGCTACGAAAAGGACTGTTTTCTTCTCTTTTACGAGAGCAGTAACAAAATCCATAGCTTTCTTAAGAAGAGCTTCTGTCTTTTCGAGGTCTACGATCTCAGTTTCGTTCTTAACGCCGAAGATATAGTTTTTAAATGATGGGTGGCGTCGTGCACGAGAAAAGCCGAAATGAGCACCTGCTGTGAACATTTCTTCGATGTTTTTAGGCATTTTTACGCCTGTTTTTGTGTCTGTTTTTGCTGCCATGTGTAGGGAAGATACTAACAAATAGGCCTAAAAATTGCAACCTATTACTCTTTATTCTTCGTCGCTCTTACCTAGGGTACCTGAGGCCGCTCTTTCGGCTATAGTATCGATAATGTCCCCAATATCCCCTTCCATAATACCTGTGATATTATGCCAGCTTTCTTTGATGCGGTGATCTGTGACACGGTCCTGAAGAACGTTATATGTACGGATCTTTTCAGAGCGGTCTGCGGTACCGATTTGCTCCTTTCGATCACTTGAGAATTTCTTTGCCTCCTCTTCCTCTAAATGTTGTTCGAGTTTTGCAGTAAGAATAGACATAGCCTTCTCGCGGTTTTTTACCTGGCTTCGTTCAGCAGTCGAGCGTACATCGATACCTGTTGGTTTGTGGATGATACGTACGGCTGTTTCCACTTTGTTTACGTTTTGACCTCCCGCACCACCAGAACGTGAGAATTCAATTTCAAGGTCTGTTTCCTTGATTTCAATTTTTGCTTTCTTTCGGATTGGAAGAATTGCAACAGATGCAGTTGAAGTATGCACACGGCCGTTTTTCTCTGTCGCAGGTACACGCTGAACACGATGTACACCTGTCTCAAAACGAAGAAGCTTGTACACATCACGTCCGTGTACTTCAAATGAGGCTTCTTTGTAACCGCCTGAGGCGCTTCGTGATTCATTCACTGGAGTCCACTGAAAACCCTCTGCGAGGCAATAGTTTTTGTACATTGTTGAAAGCTCTTCTGCAAAAAGAGATGCCTCTTCACCTCCAGCACCGGCGCGCACTTCAAGAATTATTTCATTTGGAAATTCATCAGCCGCTTCATCAGCTTTGACGATAGAATTCATCTGCTCAATGAGATTTTTTTTCTGTTCAGCGATCTGCTCGAGCTCGTCTTTTGAAAGCTCAGCGAGAGCGGGATCAGTTTTGACCATTTCAGTGATTTGAATTTCTTCACGTTCGAGACGCTCAAAATCCTCAGCGAGAAATCTCGTTTTGTTGTTCTCTTTGAAAGGTTTGATATCGAAGGTGTCTGCCATAGAAAAGAAGCTCTGGCGCAATTTATTCTTGGCCAGAGCGATGGAGTTACTTAGATGATTTCTTTGCAGCCTTATCTTTTGAAGCTGCTGCGCGAGCCTTGAATTTCTCAACTCGTCCTGCTGAGTCGAGGATGTTTTCAGTACCTGTGTAGAAAGGGTGTGATGCAGATGAGATTTCGATCTTCACGAGAGGATACTCTTTGCCTTTGACTTCGATAGTTTCCTTTGTATTTACAGTAGAAGAAATGATAAATTCCGCACCGTTTGAGGTGTCTTTGAATACCACTGGTCTATAGTTTTCTGGGTGAATGTCTTTTTTCATGTAGCAAGGATTATACCCGAATCCTCAAATTTGGCAACTCCTTTTGCCCAATAAATCTCTAATTGTTCAAAATATCGATATTCGCCTGAATATCTGCCTTGTAGCCCATCACACTTCGGCCGTATGAGCAGGTTGAGCCTCCAGAACCGTAGTATTTGCAGGCTGCACGGATCTGAGCGGTATAACTGTCTCCAATTGCACCAAGATCGGCAAGATAGAAGCCTGAGGCCATGAAAGCGTCATCTGCAGCCCAAGGGTTTGTAACAGAGTGCCCTGTAGCGGCTGCGATACGATCTTCAAAGAGTACCCATGTTGAAGGGATAAACTGCGCAGGACCCATCGCGCCTCCGTATCCTCCAGCACCGGCAATTGGACATGACACCGGAGTCTTCAAAGGATCAAGACCAAGTGCGCTTGTAATAGTAAGAAATGGTGGAATATCTCGAGAAGGCTTCATGAGGTTTGGCCACACTCTACCGGAGTTAGTATTGATCCCAGCTCCACTTGAAGTATCAGAAAGATTACATGCACCCACATTCGCACCAAGATTGCTCTCTTGTTTTACGATTGCAAGAAGGAATGCAGGATCAACTCCTGTCTTTGTCTGCACAAGTTTTGCATATTGAAGAGCTGTACCGAAAGGGATCGCTGCAGCTCCAGCGAGTTTAAAGAGTGCGGCTTTGATAGCTGCAGCTTGTGCATTTTTATCTGCCAAAGCTTTTTGATACGCGGTCTGATTCTGAGTATTGATTGTAATAAGCTTCTGCTTTGCCGCCTCATCCTGTTTTACAAGTGCCTGAGCATGTTGAATCTGCGCTTTCGTATCTGTCTCTTTGTCCTGCTGTTGGCTGAGCTCGTCTTTCGCCTGCTCATTTGCCTGTTTTGCGTCTGTGAGCTCACCGAGAGTTGTCTGCATCGACTGGTGCACTGAATCAAAAGAATCAAGATCTGCGAAAGCGTCAGAGAGATTGTTATTTCCAAGGAAAAGTTCAGGCAAAGAAAGATCATCAAGCTGGCGCGTTTGTCTGAGGATCTGACCTAAAGAATCTTTACTATCACTAATCTTTCCTTCAAGTGTCTGAATAGTTTGCGTCTTTGCGGCAATATCTTTTCCAAGATTAGCGATAGCAAGCTGATGCGCTTTGATCTGAAGACCTTGCTGTTTTATTTGAAGATCGAGAAGTTGTTTGTCGCGAGCAAGTGATGCACCTTCTTGCTTAACACTCGTAAGCTGCGTGCTAAGGCTCGCAATCTCAGCATTTGTCTGATTGAGAAGGTCGGTACATGCGGCCTTTTGCTCCGGAGTATCACAGACGTATGTTGCAGCGTCTGTGCCAACAGGGATTACAGAAAACAGAAAAACGGCAAAAGCCGTTACTGCCGCCGAAGCGGAAAAAAGTACATATGAAATTGATAGTATTTTTTTATTGAACATGAAAAAGCGCTACTATGCAGCTTTTTCCGCAGATCCCTCTGCCCCTTCTTCCGTTTCAGCCTTGCCTTTCTTTTCAACCTCGATAGATGAGAGATCGATTGGTGCGGATTCTTCCTCCTTCTCTTCCTTCGGCACTGCTGCCAAAGCGATGATTTCATCGGCCTTTGTTACAAGCTCTACGCCGGCTGGAAGGATAATATCAGATGCGAGAACGCGAGCTTCAAAGTCTGTAAGTTTTGAAATGTCAGCCATAAGTCCATGTGGAAGATCCTTTGGAAGAGCTTCGATTTCTACTTCATGGAGTACCTTTACAAGAACTCCACCCTGGTCTTTCACGGCAGAAGAAACACCTGTAAATTCAACTGGAATATTAACCTTGATCTTCTTTCCTTTTTCAATAACGTAGAAATCAGCGTGTCGAACTTTACCTGTAAGAGGATCCTGATCGATATCATGGATAAGAGCATCGTGCTCACCAAAGTCTCCTGTAAGAGAAATAATGCTTGATTCTCCGGCTTCTTTCCAAGCCTTATCAAAATCCTTAGCGTTTACTGAAATAGGCGTTGATGCCTCTTTTGCGCCATAGAAAACAGCAGGAATAAAGCCCTCTTCTCGGAGTGCGAACAAGCTGTCCTTCTTAGCTCTTGGTTTTACAGACAATGTAATCATGGCAGGCATTCTATTACAGTGGCTTTAAAAAATCAACTCTGGGCCCCTAAAACTAAGCAAGGAGGTTAAATACCTTAAGTTTCTCTTCTACGACTGCCTCAACCGCAGCAACCGCAGGTGCCGCAAACTTATAAGGAGCTACTTCATTTGCCCCGTCTTCAAGTGACTTTTTAAGAGCGTCACGATATGCAACACGGATCTCCGTATTGATATGAACGCAGGCCATACCGTTTTTAATCGACTGTTTAAAGTCTTCAACGCTGTTTCCAGAACCTCCATGAAGGACGAGTGGGATTTTCACGGCGTCATAAATATTTTTAACGAGCTCGGTATTAAGCGCTGGCTCTGGAGCATTCTTAAGCATGCCGTGAATGTTTCCAACAGCTGGTGCAAAAAGATCGATTCCGGTCTCAGTGACATATTTCACAGCATCTTCGACTGTTGTCATTTGTACTCCTTCTGGCACTGCATCAAGAAGTTTTGAAGACTGACCGATATATCCAAGCTCTCCTTCAATGAGCACTTCTCTACCCGTTTCTTTTGTGTAATTTCGTGCGTACTCAACACACTGTTTTGTGATCTTGATATTTTCTTCGAGCGGAAGTTTCGCACCATCGTAAATCACTGAATCAAAACCAGCATCAATTGCTTCTTTTACGCGCTCAAATGAATATGTGTGATCAGCGTTGAGAAAAATTGGATAATTATTTGCTTCTCGGAAACTTTTAACAAGAGCTACAACCTGAGGAATACCAATGAAATCTCTTTCTCCTTCCGAAGCTCCAATAATGATAGGAACATTTAATTTTTTTGCGGCATTAAAAATCGCATGGAGAGCCTCAAGGTTTGAAATATTGAAATGCCCTACCGCAACTCCCTTTTCTCGTGCTTCATGAAGATATTCTTTGAGTGTTTTCATCTATTTTTCTTATTATGTAGATTTTAATTGTAGCATGCTGTTACCGACCTGCCGGGAAAAC